>NZ_JBLWEN010000028.1:0-9987 GCF_048287415.1 Candidatus Electronema sp. JM | reverse complement strand
ACGAACACATCTGCTCCGCCGTCCTGCTGAATGAAACCGAAGCCTTTGGCATCGTTAAACCACTTCACTGTACCTTCTGCCATGTTGCTGCTCTCCTTGCGAGCTGAACATCATCTGCTGTTGCTGTGCCGGACAGCACCGCGCCGCCCGGCATTCTTTGTGCTGCGCTGTATCAAGAAACACAGGGCTGCTTACAGTTTGACCACCTTGTCCGCTGCCGGGCCTTTGGGGCCTTGAACCACTTCAAAGCTCACCCGCACGCCTTCCGCCAGCGATCTGAATCCCTCGGATTTAATCGCAGAATGATGAACGAACACATCCGGTCCGCCGTCCTGCTGAATGAAACCGAACCCCTTGGCATCGTTAAACCACTTCACTGTGCCCTGCGCCATTTTCGACGTTTCCTCATTGTGCGCGGCTGCTGAGTGCGCCGCTTAAATCATTCAATCCCGGCAGTGAAACTGCCGGAGGCAGCCTTCCGCAGCGCAAACAAAAAAACCGCACGCCTCTGAAGAAGAGGATGATGCGGTTGGATTCATCGTTCGCGATCTGTGAAAGTGACTGCACAACATGTATGTATAGTAGCCGATCTGCGGGAGGAAGCAAGCTCTTTTTTCATGCGGGCGAAAAAAGATGTTCCTTCGTGTTTACTGCGGCGAGAAACGCGGCGATTTCCGCAAAGGGAATGCGGCCTTCCCGGCAGCAGCGCAGGGCCTGGCCATCCCAGCCGACTAAAGTAGAGCCTGCGCCGCCGGGTGTTTTCCCGCCGTCAAGGATCAGATCAATTTCTGCACCGAACGCCATCTCGACTTCAGCCGCCGTGACTGCTCCTTCTTTGCCGGAGCGATTGGCACTGGTGGCAGTTATCGGCCCGCCGAAGGCTGCCAGCAGCCGTGCCGCTGTCGGCTCCGGCGACTGACGGATGCCGACAGTTCCCGTGCCGCCAGTGAGCAGCTTGGGCAGATTTTTTTTTGCTGGAAAAATCAAGGTCAGCGGGCCGGGCCAATATCGTTTCATGAGCAGGCGCAGCGGCTCCGGCATTTCCTCCGCCAGCAGTGGCACTTGGCTTTGATCGGCAACTAAAACCAAGACCGGCTTGTCCGCCGCCCGCCGCTTGACCGCGAAGAGCCGCCGCAAGGCCTCGGCATTGAAGGGGTCAACGCCGAGGCCGTAATAGGTCTCTGTGGGAAAGGCGATAAGGCCGCCCTGTCGGAGCAGCCGGGCCGCTTCCTGAAAAGCCCCTTCAGAAGTGGGAACAATCACGCCGCTGGCTGGCCCTTGGCCTGCTGGAGGGCCTGATTTTTCGCCGCCACCTGCTCCTCCATTTCTTGAACGAACTGGCGCAGGGCTTCGCTGATTTCCTGATCGTTGATGGCGAGAATGCGGGCCGCAAGCACCGCCGCGTTTTTGGCCCCGGATTTGCCGATGCCCATCGTCGCCACTGGAATGCCGGGCGGCATCTGCACCGTAGAGAGCAGGGCATCCAAGCCGTTCAGCGGCGACGCGTCAATCGGCACGCCGATCACCGGCAGCGTGGTATGCGCGGCGATCACCCCGGCGAGATGGGCGGACATCCCCGCGCCGGCAATGATGATTTTCAAGCCGCGCCGGGCGGCGGTGCGGGCGTATTCAGCGGTCTGCTCCGGGGTGCGGTGGGCCGAGGAAATGAGCATCTCGTGCTTGATGCCGACGCTGGCAAGGAAATCTGCCGCCGCCTGCATCACCGGCAGGTCAGAGTCTGACCCCATGACGATGCTCACAACCGGGCCGGTGTGCTTTTGGAGGCGGCGCAGGGCGCGGTGGCCGATGTCGCGGCGGAAGTAGCTGCCTTTCCACTTGATTTTGTCAACCGCCTTGTAGGCCCGGTCAATGGCCTTGGCAATGGAGATATCCATTGCCGTCACGCCGAGAACGCGCCCGCCTGCGGTGAGCGTAGTCTGGTTCTCGATAGTCGTGCCAGCATGGAAGACCATGACATCTTTCAGCTTCGCCGCATTGACTAAGCCGGTGATCGGCCTGCCTGCCTTGTAGCTGCCCGGATAGCCCTCCGAGGCCATGACCACGCAAACCGCCGGGCGCGGGTCAATCTCCAGCTCGATCTCGTCCAGCGCGCCGTCAATAGCCTTTTCAAAGATTTCAACCAGATCGGTCTGCAAGCGCATCAGCAAGGGCTGGCATTCCGGGTCGCCGAAGCGGCAGTTGAACTCCAGCACATTGATTTTTTCGCCCTCAATCATCAGGCCCGCGTAGAGCATCCCCTTGTAAGGACGGCCTTCCGCCGCCATGCCGCGCACCGCAGGCAGCATGACTTCGTTCATCACCCGCATGGTCATCGAATCGTCCAGCACCGGCGCGGGCGAATACGCCCCCATGCCGCCAGTGTTCGGCCCCCGGTCGCCCTCAAAAATCGCCTTGTGATCCTGCGAGGAGGGCAGCGGCAGCACGTTCTCGCCGTCCACAAAGGCGATGAACGATGCTTCCTCGCCGGAAAGAAATTCTTCGACCACCACCCGGCTGCCCGCCTCGCCGAAAGCCCGGTCTTTCATGATCGTGTCAACCGCCTGTTTGGCCTCGGTCTTGGTCTGGCAGACCATCACGCCCTTGCCCGCAGCCAGTCCGTCGGCCTTGACCACGCAGGGCGCGCCGATTTTGTCAATGAATTTTTTGGCCGTCTCAGGCCGGTCAAAGGTCTCGTACTCGGCGGTGGGGATGTTGTATTTTTTCAGGAAATCCTTGCAGAAGACCTTGCTCCCCTCCAGCTCCGCCGCTGCTGCGGTGGGGCCGAAAATGCGCAGTTCTTTAGCCTGAAAACGGTCCACAATGCCTGCCGCCAGCGCGTTTTCCGGGCCGACCACGGTCAGGCAGATGCTCTCTCGGATGGCGAAGTCAAGCAGACCATCCACGTCATCCGCCGCAATTTTGACGCAGGTGGCCAGCTTCCGTATTCCGGCGTTGCCAGGGGCGCAGTAGATGGCCTTCACTTTTTCCGACTGGCTCAATTTCCAGACCAGGGCATGTTCTCTGCCGCCAGAACCGATGACCAGAACCTTCATCAAAATCTCCTTGCTCGGTGTTTGCGCGATTGCCGCCGCTGAAAAAAACAGCGGCGGCGGATGGCCGCTCTCGTTTGAGGCAGCATCATACCACAAAAACAGCAGCTTCCGCAACTGCTGAACAGCAGCCCTTTTCTCCCGCTGCGAAAACACTGCTTGTTTTTCCAGCAAGCGCAGGGCTGCGGCCGATGAAAATATTTCCCTGAAATAACAAAATATTATTGTAAAAATCGATAAGAAGCGGCAGCAAAAGCTCTGAGCCGGTGTTGAAAAAATATCCTTCCTTTTTCCCGCAGCTTGCTTTCTGACAGGCAGAAGCAGTATAGTGAGGAACGCATAGCTGTCTGCATTCAATCAACTACAAACTTCCCCGGAGAACGCATGGAAGAACACGCTCATCAAGCCAGCAGGCAGAAAGATCCTGCCAGCCTGCCCGTGCCTGACATCCTGCCGATCATGCCGCTGCATGGTTTTGTTTTCTTTCCCGGCATGGGCTTTCCGCTCCAGATCGGCAGCACGTCGGCCATGCAGTTAGTTGATCATGCCATGAGCGGCGACCGGATGATCGGCCTGGTGCTCTGCCACAAGAAGCAGGCATCGGTTAATGAAGAAATAACCAGCAAAGACCTGCACCGGGTCGGCGTGGTTGGCTATATTCACAATGTGACCAAGTTTGACGAGGGGTATTATCATGTCTTGGTCAGCGGCGTGCACAAGATGGCCGTGGCCGAGTACACGCAGGAGGAGCCGTGGATCAAAGGACAGATCACCCGCCTGCCGATGTTCTATGACGAGGAGAGCAGCGAGCTGCAAGCCTTGATCCTCAATCTCCGCAATCAGTTCAAGAAGCTGGGCAAGCTGATGGAGATTCCAGAGGAGATCATCGCCACCCTCGGCGCGATCACCGACCCCTACCATATCGGCTATTTAGTCGCCTCGCAGCTCAACCTCAAGGTTGAGGAGGAGCAGGAGATATTGGAGATTGTTGAAATCAACCTCATGCTGCACCGTGTCGCCCGCGAGCTGAACAAGCGGCTGGAGACGGTGGAGATGAGCAACAAGCTCCAGGAGGACATCAAAAAGGAGATCGACGGCAAGCAGCGCGAATTCTTCCTCCGCCAGCAGATGGAGGCCATCCGCAAGGAACTGGGCGAGGAGTCTGACGGCAAGGCCGAGCTGACTGAGCTGCGCAAGAAGGCTGATGCCGCTGGCCTGAGCGAAGAGGCGCAGAAGGCGGTCAATAAAGAGCTGGCCCGTCTGGAGCGCATTTCTCCGTCTTCGCCGGAACATTCGGTGGCCCGCAACTATGTGGACTGGATTCTCGACCTGCCGTGGAACAAAACCACGGAGGACACGATTGATCTCGACAAGGCCGAGCAGGATCTAAACGACGAGCATTACGGCCTTGGCCAAGTGAAGAAGCGCATCCTTGAATTTTTAGCGGTGCGCAAGCTGAAGAACGACATTCAAGGGCCGATTCTTTGCCTTGCCGGTCCTCCGGGCGTGGGCAAGACCTCGCTCGGCCAGTCCATTGCCAAGACTATGGGCCGCAAGTTCATCCGCATGGCCTTGGGCGGCCTGCGCGACGAGGCCGAGATTCGCGGCCACCGGCGCACCTACATTGGCGCATTGCCGGGCCGGATCATCCAAAGCCTGAAGCGGGCGGACTCCAAGAACCCGGTTGTGCTCTTGGATGAGATAGACAAGCTCGGCAGCGACTTCCGGGGCGATCCTTCCTCAGCCTTGCTCGAAGTGCTGGATCCTGAGCAGAACTCCACTTTCCGCGACCATTATCTGGATCTTGAGTTTGACCTGTCCAAGGTGCTCTTCATCGCCACGGCCAACATGCTCGACACCATCCCCGGCCCGCTGCGTGACCGCATGGAGGTGGTGGAGCTGTCCAGCTACACCGAGCGCGAAAAAGTGGATATCGCCCGCCGCTACCTGTTGCCCAAGCAGCTGCAAGAGCACGCCCTCACCCCGGACGATCTGGAGATGAACGACGAGGCCCTGCTGGAAGTGATCCGCTCCTACACCCGCGAGGCGGGCGTGCGCAATTTGGAGCGGGAGCTGGCTTCAGTGTGCAGGGGCGTGGCGGCCAGCATCGTGCGCGGCAAGACGGAAAAGGTTGTGGTCACGCCTGAGAAAGTGCATGAGTATCTCGGCGTGGTGCGCTACTACCCGGAGGTGAAAGCCCGCAACTGGGGGCCTGGCTTGGCCACCGGCCTGGCGTGGACACCGGTCGGCGGCAAGATACTCTTCATCGAGACCTCGAAGATGAAGGGCAAAGGCGGTCTCAGCCTGACCGGCAAGCTCGGCGACGTGATGAAGGAATCCGCCGCCGCCGCCCTGACCTATCTCCGTTCCCATGCGTCGGCCCTGAGCCTTGATGAGGATGTGTTCTCGCAGATTGATCTGCATGTCCATGTCCCGGAAGGCGCGACTCCCAAGGACGGCCCCTCCGCTGGCGTGGCGATGGTCAGTGCGCTCTACTCGGTGATCAGCGGCAAACCGCTGCGCCGCGATGTGGCCATGACCGGCGAGATCACCCTGCGCGGCGACGTGCTGCCGGTCGGCGGCATCAACGAAAAGGTGCTGGCCGCCCTGCGGGCCGGGATTAAAGAACTGGTGCTGCCGCCGCAGAACGAGAACGATGTGCTGGAAATGCCGGAGAAGGTGCGCGCCGAGGCGGTCTTCCGCTACCCGCACACCATTGAGGAGGCTCTGGACTATGTCCTCGACAAACAGGCGGGGCAATAGTCATGCTGGGCTGGTTTAAAAAGAAGTTCTTCAAAGGCGAGGAGGCTGCGGAAGCCGCTCCTTCGCCTTCTCCTCCGGCTGAAGAAATATCCGCCGCCGTCCAGTCTCAGTCTGCGGCGGGCGGCGGCGAGCAGCAGAAGCCCTCGATGTTCAAGCGGCTGCAAGAGCGGCTGGGCAAAAGCCGGGACGCGTTTGTCCACCGGCTTGACCGTCTGCTGCTGGGCCGGAAGAAGATTGACCAAGAGCTGTTTGACGAGCTGGAGGAGCTGCTGATCACCGCTGATCTGGGCGTGAACACCTCCCTGCATCTGCTGGAGACGGCCAAGGAACGGGTCAAGCGCGACCAGCTCAGTGATCCCCAAGCCCTGAAGCAGGTGCTGCGCGAGCAGATACTTGCCTTCCTCCTCGCCTCTGACCGCCCGGCAGAGCTTGCACTGCCGGAGGATGGCCCCTTTGTAATCATGGTTGTGGGCGTGAACGGCGTGGGCAAGACCACCTCCATCGGCAAGATCGCGGCCAAGTTTGTCAAATCCGGCCAGTCTGTTCTGCTGATCGCGGGCGACACCTTCCGCGCCGCCGCCATTGACCAGCTCAAGATATGGGGCGGGCGCACCGGCGTGGAAGTGCATTGCGGGCCGCCGAAAGCTGATCCCTCCTCCGTGGTCTTTGACGGCGTGGCCAAGGGCATTGCCAAGAACTACGATGTGATCATCATTGACACCGCCGGGCGGCTGCACACCAGCGTCAACCTGATGGAAGAGCTGAAAAAAATCCGGCGGGTGATCGGCAAGAACCTGCCTGCCGCTCCGCACGAAGTCATGCTGGTTTTGGACGCGACCACCGGCCAGAACGCCCTTTCGCAGGCCAAGCTCTTCCATGAGGCAGTCGGTGTCACCGGGTTGACCTTGACCAAGCTCGACGGCACGGCTAAGGGCGGCATTGTCGCCAATATTTGCCACGAGCTGAAGATACCGGTGCGCTTCATCGGCATCGGCGAGCAGGCTGACGACCTGCGAGATTTTGATCCGCAGGAATTTGTTGATGCCCTGTTCAGCAGAGACGGGAGTGGCGGCGAGGCTCCCGCAGCATAGGCGATGTCTCGTCCGACTGGCTCCGGCTGCGGCGGCTGCCTGATAATCGTCATTTTTCTTCTATTTGCTCTACAGCAGTTTTTGCAGGCAACGGGAGTAGAAGGGCTGGTTTTCCTCATTGTTCTTCTGCCCTTCCTTGCTGTGGCCGCCGCCGTGGCCCTGTTTTTCGGCTTTGCCCGCACAATGCGCAAGCGGGCCGAGGCCTATGAGCGTTCCCAGACCGAAAGCCACAACCGCTTTGTTTATCTTTTAGTCAATATTCTGGTCTGCATCGCCAAGGCGGACGGGCATTTCACCCAATCCGAGCTGCGGACTATGCTTAGTTTCTTCCAGAATTCGCTCCATTATAATCAGGAGCAGATTTACTGGGTCAAGCAGCTCATCAAGCAGGCCAAGGACAGGCAGCAGAATTTGGAAAGCCTGCTCGCTGAATTCCGCCGTGATTTCGACGGCTACAGCCTGATTCTCCTTGATCTGATTTATCAGATCATCTACACCAAAGAGCCGGTGCTGGAGCAGGAGCTGCACTTTGTCCGCCGCATCGCCGCCTTCCTTCAAATCAGTCCGTATGAGCGGCAGACGATAGAAAATAAATATCGTTACGGATCGAGCAGCTATCAGCAGCGGAGCCGCACCGCCGCCGGAGCTGCCGTTCTCTCGGAGCGGCATTACTATACCGTATTGGGCGTGGATGAAGCGGCTGATTTTGCCGCGATCAAGAAGGCTTACCGCACTCTCTCCATGCAGTACCACCCAGATAAAGTGGCTCATTTGGGCGCGGAGTTCAAACGGGCGGCTGAGGAGAAAATGAAGGAGATCAATGCCGCCTACGATTATTTCCGCAAGAAGTTTGGCAACTAATGCAGCATATCCAGCTCTGGATTATATACGCTCGTCTGCACCTCAAAAAGGCCAAGCAGGGTATGAAATAAGTTGTCATGACTGAAATGAGCATCTTTTCTTCCCTTGATGTTACCGAGGTTGAAATGTCTGCAAAATTGTTCGCTGAACCAGAGCAATGCGCCGATATGGGTTTGTGCGTCTGGGGCAATGCTGTACGGAATGCCATGCAGGTAAAGTCCGCCCTCACCTAAACTTTCGCCGTGATCTGCGATATACAGCATTGCTGTCTCACGATCTTGGTTTTGCTTCAGAAAGTTGATTACCTTAGATAAAAAATAATCGGTGTAGCGGAGCGCGTTGTCATAAGTGTTGATAATTTCCTCATTGCTGCATCGCTCAATTTGATTAGTAGGGCAAACTGGCTTAAAGAATTCAAACCCTTTTGGATATCTTTTGTAATACGCTGGCCCGTGATTGCCCATCTGATGCAAGATGATGAGCATATCTTTGTCCTTATTCTCCTCCACGCGGCGGGAAAGGCCAGTCAACATTCCCTCATCTCGGCATTCGCCATCAGCGCAGACAGGATTTTGCTCCTCGGAACGAAAATCTTCATACGTCACACGCAAAGCCACTCCTTTTGAATCCGAGTTATTATCCCGCCATAAGATATTTACTGAACCAGTCCGTTGCAGTACATCCAAAACATTTTCTGTACGCTGCGCTTTTTTCTCGCTGTATTCTGCTCTGGTGAAATGGGAAAACATGCAAGGAATGGAGTATGCGGTTGAGGTTCCGCAAGACCTCATCTGAGAAAAATTGATAATAGATTCTTGTTGCAGCAAAGGATTCGTTTCTCGCTGATAGCCATTCAAGGAAAAATGATCCGCTCGTGCGGCTTCACCAAGCACTAAAATGATGAGCTTTTTTCTGGCATCAGGACGGCGTGTGATTTTTGCGTCAAGACCAAGTTTGGTAATATTTTTGCTCGGCCTGTCGAATATTTCGCCAAGATATTTTCCGGTAGAATAGATATAATACGTCGGATTAGTGTAATATCTGAGCGGCTTCTGCTCTCTGAAAAATGAAGTATAAAACCTGCTGAAAGGCAGCATGAGCAACAACAAAAGCATGATAGATACAACAACTGTTGCTGTTTTATCTATGAAGCTTTTTTTAAAGCTACGTGGCGCAATTTTAATTTTATAGATAAGCAAGCTTGGCAAGATGCCGAGCAGGATGAGATAACCCAGCAGCTCAATATTGAGCAGGTCTGTCACTTCCGCAGGTGAGGTGTCAAAAATGCTCCTGATCATTGCCTTGTCAATGACAATATCAAAATTATCCATGAAATATGCCGATACCGATGACAGCAAAAAGAACAGTATCAGGACAAATTTTGTGGTGTATTCTGACGAAAGCAAGGAGATAAGCAGGGTGATGACTGTCGCCAATCCTGCGGCTAAGGACAGTAAAAATCCGGCATTTTCCCAAGAAAGAGGATAGACAGATACAACATGCCGGAAGAATGCGAAATTGTACAACAAGACAAACAGCAGCGAGGAAAGAACCGCCAGTTTAGTCTGGCTTATTTTTATTTGTGTCAAGATAGTTATTTTTTACAAATTAAATATGCGTGCCACATTGCTTTTTTTATATTTTTTATGCATATCCGGCACCTCTTTTTTAGAAAAATTACAAATAAACTTTAAGATAATTACTCTCATTATCAATTGTATACACCAGAAGTCATATGAATAATTTTCATTTAATACGTTTTACAGTAAGAAATATCACCGACTTGTTGGCAATATATTGAGAGAGTCAGCTACAAAATTATTTTTTTAGTAGCTCACTGAATATTAACGGAACCTAATAAATAGTTAACCGTCATGAACATCATGAAATAAGCTGTCGTTTTGGATAAGAGCTTCTTGCAGGCTGCCAAGCCTCTGCAATTCAAGAGTTAGCGAGTTCGTATCGTCTTGTTATCTTTTGGACACTCTTCTATGAACTATTAACCTGTGACACACGTGGACGGAGAGGATGTTTCTCCAAACTGCCAAAAACGGAAAATTCAGTGGAGTTGGTTTGAAACATCGGAAAATTAATAGACACTATATCGAATTTTAGGTTGCAATATTTTAAAATTTATGTTACTTGTTGTTTAACTTTGTTAATTTAAAATTTAAGCCCCAAAAAAGGCAAACTGGCGAAGAGGACATAAAAATGACAAATTA
>NZ_JBLWEN010000027.1:0-135186 GCF_048287415.1 Candidatus Electronema sp. JM | reverse complement strand
ACAGTCAGATGTTCATCTGAATCCTGTCAGGAAGAAAAATTCAAAAAGAAAATACGAAGCATTCATAGGAGATGGAATTAAATCCATCCGAAAGCGCATCGAATCAGCGTTCAGTGTCATTACACAAAGATTTCCAGCACATATTCATGCTGTCACCTCGCATGGTTTTGAATTGAAGGTTTTTCTTTTTATCTTGGCTTACGGTATTGAAAAAACAATGTTATAGGTCACAACTTGGGTTTTTCTTTATCGTTCTTGTTTTGAGCATAGGCTATTGCTGATCAGCGCACAAGTTTTTTCTGTTCCTTCCCGCACCGCAGCGGCAACGTCTTCATGCTCCTGCTTCCAAAGGTCAGTTGCCCCCGCCTTGACGCATGGCCGCCGCTGCCCAGCACAAGAGCCGGTCAGATTTCATTCTTGAGGCGGCCTGCAAGGAGGCGGAAAACGTCCTGCTTGACCAGCGGCTGTTTCTGCTGGATAAGGGGCAAGTTGCTGAATTCGCTGCTGTCCTGCGGCAAGGCATGGCCGGAAACCGGCAGCTTGAAACTCTGCTTTCCCGTCCGGCACCGTGGGAAGAGTGACCGCGCCGGAGCCGCTGGCCGCCAGCCATGAGACGGGCGGCTTTGCCTGCGGCGTTCCGTCCCTTGGTGACTGGCTGAAAAAGCAGGCGTTGAAAAATGAGGTCTCCGGCGCATCCCGCACCTATGCAGTCTGCGAGAGCGGCAGCCGGAACGTGGTCGGCTTTTATGCGCTGGCGACCGGCAGCGTGGCCCGCAAACAGGCTCCGGGCGGGAATCAGCCGCCAGAGATGCCTGAACCCACGCCCGTGGCTGTTTTGGGCCGCCTGGCTGTTGATGAACGCTGGCATGGCTGCGGCATCGGCTCCGGCCTGCTGAAAGATGCGGTCATCCGCGCCCTGCTTGTCCATGCGCTGAACGAGCAGGCCAAGGCGTTTTACCTTGGGCACGGCTTCATTGCATCGCCGATTGAGCCGATGACCTTAATGCTGAGTTTGGCGCAGACAGCGGCATGAATGCTGCCTTTTCTGAGGCTCATCAAAGGCGCAAGAGTACAGGAAAGCTGCGGTTTACTCTTTCAGCTTGAGAGAGAGGGATAGCTTCTATAGTTAAATTGGCTGTTAATGGCTTCTTCCAATCTTTCAGGGCAGCAAAAACTGGTGAAAGATGGCGCACAACATGTTCCCCAGCTTGCTCCAGTCTGCTGGAGAATTTTTTGATCATTTGTTATAAAAACTCTGGCGTTGCAAAAAGCAGCGGCCATTAGGATTTCAAAGTCCTCATTAGGCAAGAAAGAATCTTTCGTCAAATTATCTTCGTGAGCAAATCCTTCTGAGTTATACCAGTCAGAATTATATACGTCATGATAAGTATAAACATGAATAAAATTATCTCTGATTTTTCTATCTATATTGCTAAAACTCTCGCGTATTAAATTCTTCCATTGACAAATATCTCTCTGAAGCTCAACAGATTCATACAATTTTACACCATGTTCTATATAATTAAGCTCTTCTGGGAATTTTTCTCTAATTTTTCTATCTATACTGATAGCACCCTCGCGCATTAAACGTTTCCATTGACAAATATCTCTCTTGAGTTCAACAGGTTCATATGGTTTTATATCATTTTCTATACAACGAAGCTCTTCTATAAAATATCTATCACACCATTCTTCGCATTGATTATACCAGAAAGACCTGTCATCTGAAGGCTTCTCTATTTTAGAGATTTTTTTACGCAATTCAGCAAGCATACCTATAAGCTCTGTTGGCATTACATATTTTATTGGATCATCTTCGCATGCTCCAGACAGTGCAATTCTTTTTACCATTGAATACAATTCGTAAATACACTTTTGAAAAGTAACTATTTGAAAATTATTACTTCTTAGTATTTTCACCATGTCGTTTTCTTGTTCATCTCCTCCTATTATATTCCTCAGTAGTATATTAGTATCTAAAAAGGCTTTTTGTATCTTCATGGAACCATTTCTGTAAAATTTAGAAAGAAAATCCCCGCTTCCAGAGCCGCCTGAAAGTTCAACCAGCAGAATAAACCGTTCCAGATCAGCAGGCAAGGGTTTTCCATGCTCTTCCGTCACGGCCTGCCGTGATAGGGGCACTGTATGCGGGCTGTCCATCTTCATCCGCTCGCCGGGAATGCGCCAGAGGGGCGCGTCAAGGCTGATCTCCGCCCATGTCGCCCCCCGCGTCTCACCGCTCCGGGCCGCTGTCAATATGGTGAACTGCAAGGCAAGTTTGGTGGCTGTGTCAATGTCCGCCCGCATGAGGGTTTGCATGAACTCCGGCAGCTCATCGCCTGACAGCGCGGCCCGGTGAACTGTCTTGCGACTTTTCAAGGCTCCCTGCATGTCGGCAGCCGGGTTATAGGTTGCTCTCCCAAAACGCAGATGGACTCCTTGCCGTCCACTCTGAAACGGCAGCACCATGTGCTTTTTCCTGACTCGGCGACATGGAAATACAGCCCCTGACCATCGGGCAGTTTGTATGGCTTGTCTTTGGGCTTGGCTTGACGAATTTGAACAGCGGTGAGTTTTGACATGGTGCGGCTATCGGGAAGGCAGCGGGTATGTTGTTTATCTTGTCAGATACCCCCGCAGTTACACCCGCTTCATGCAGCGGAAGTCAACGCACTTTTTGGACGAAAACGGAAGAAAAAGCAAAGAAAAACCCGCTGACCTGTTAAGGTTGCGGGCTTTATGATACGTCAATGGACGTTACTGAACTATGATATGGTGCCGAAGGGGAGAGTCGAACTCCCACAAGCGTACGCTCACTAGACCCTGAACCTAGCGCGTCTACCAATTCCGCCACTTCGGCACTGCGCCGACTAATATGCCTTATTCCGGGGGCGGTGTCAACAGTTTTTCATCGCCTTCAGGTGCTTTTTTCGCGGGGACGCATGAACTGTTTGCGGCTTTCCCCGGCTTGAGGTACATATTCGGCATCCATTCAGAAGCGGAACTCAGCCGGAAACCACGCGCGCCATGCAGATATTCACCAGCTTGCAGGACATCACCCAGCCTTTCCACCGCCCGGTCGTCACCATCGGCAACTTTGACGGCGTACACTTGGGGCACCAGCTGCTCTTCAGCGAGGTGCTGATCCGTGCGCGGCGCAGCGGCGGCACTGCCGTGGCAGTGACCTTCGACCCGCATCCGCTCAAGGTGCTGCGGCCCGAAGGCATCCGTCTGATCTCCAGCACGGAGCAGAAGAGCGGGCTGATCCTCCTTGCGGGCATGGACGCGCTGGTGATCATCCCCTTTGACCGCCAGTTCGCCCAGATGAGCGCGGCGGCCTTTGTCGAGGACATTCTCTGCCGCACCCTCGGCGTGCAGGAGCTGGTGATCGGCTACGACTACGCCCTGGGCCGGGGCCGCGAGGGCACCATTGACTTCCTCCGCCGACAAGGGGAGGAGCGCGGCTTTCCCGTCACCGTGGTCGAGGCGCATTACGAGGACGGCCTGCCGGTCTCCAGCACCCGCATCCGCCAGTTGGTGACGGAAGGGCGGATGCAGGAGGTGCGCCGTCTGCTGGGCCGCTGCTACCACATCCGGGGCGAAGTCCAGCGCGGCAGGCAGCGGGGCCGGGGCCTTGGCTTCCCGACCGCCAACCTGCGCATAAGCGAGGACGACCTCTGCCCGAAGCAGGGCGTGTACGTCACCCAGGTGATCTGCGGCGGCAAGATGTACGGCAGCATCTCCAACATCGGTCGCAACCCCACCTTCGGCGAGAACGAGCTGGTGGCGGAAACCCACATCTTTGACTTCAGCGACGACATCTACGGCCAGCCCATCCGCCTGAACCTGCTCCGCCACCTGCGCGGTGAGATTAAGTTCAATTCGCCGGACGAGCTTGCCTCGCAAATCCGCAGGGATGTCGAGACCGCCCGCCATGTGCTGGAGGACGCGGCCAAGGAGCGGCTGCTCGCCTGCGAGGAAGCGGCTGACCAGAGGATGCTGTAAAAAGCGCGGGCATTTCCGCGCTGATAGCAGCAGGCGCGGCCGACCCAGCATCGAATTGATGAATCTGCTGGGATGGGCATATTGCCATCCCAGCTTTTATTCTTCTCTCAGCCGTTCTTTTTGGCAAAATCGGCCATGAACTCAACCAGCTTCTGCACGCCCTCCAGCGGGAAGGCATTGTAGATTGAGGCGCGGCAGCCGCCGACATCGCGGTGGCCTTTCAGGCCATCAAGTCCAATGGCAGCAGCCTCTTTGACAAACTTGGCCTCCAGCTCGGCGGTGGGCAGATTGAAGGAGATGTTCATCAGCGAGCGGCAATCCTTCTCGGCGTGGCCACGGTAGAAATCAGTCGCGTCAATTGCCTGATAGACCAGAGCCGCCTTTTCCTCGTTGCGCCGCTCCATCGCCGCCAAGCCGCCCTGCTCCTTCAGCCAGCGCATGACCAAGCCCACGCAGTAAATCGCGAAAGTCGGCGGGGTGTTGTACATCGAGCCTTTGTCCGCGTGCGTCTTGTAGCGGAGCATGGCGGGCACTCCAGCCGGGCAGCGGTCCAGCCAGTCTTCGCGGATGATGACGACAGTCACACCCGCAGGCCCCATGTTCTTCTGCGCTCCGGCGTAGATGAGGCCGAACTTGGACACATCCACAGGCCGCGACATGATGTCCGACGACATGTCGCAGACCAAGGGGCAGCCTTTGTCCGGGAACTTGGGGAAGCGGGTGCCGTAAATGGTGTTGTTCGAGCAGAGGTGCAGATATTCGGCATCAGCAGCCACGCTGTACTCGTCCTCAGTCGGCACATGCTTGAAGCGGTTCGGCTCGCCGGTGTAGGCCACGTCAATCTGGCCAAAAGCCTTGGCCTCCTTGATCGCCTTGCCCGCCCACACGCCGGTGTTGAGATAGACGGCTTTCTTGCCCGGCCCCAGCAGGTTCATCGGCACCATGAAGAACTGCGACGACGCGCCTCCCTGTAAGAACAGCACCTTGTAAGTCGCAGGCACGGATAGCAGCTCGCGGATCAGCGCATCGGCCTCATCCAGTACGGCGATGAAATCCTTCGAGCGGTGGCTCATCTCGATCAAGCCTATGCCCTTGTTGTTGAAATTGACGATGTCGCGGGCTGCCTGCTCAAGAACGGACTGCGGCAGAACGGCAGGTCCTGGGCTGAAGTTGAAGATTTTTTCTGACATGATATGGTTCTCCTGTGCAATATAAAAGAGATGGGATGAATTTGCTTGTTCTATAACCTAACGTTCTGACCTGTCACATCGTTTTCTGCTGAAGGGTGCTGTCGCTCTGAGCGGAGCCATATCCTGATTCGGCCATATTATCGCGCATGGCGCACCGTCATCCAAGCAAAAAGGGAGGGCCGCGCCCTCCCTCCGCCGCATTTCTACCCGATCAGCTCCAGCACGGTCTTGGCGATGGATTCCGCGTCCAAGCCCTGCTGCTTATAGAGGTCAGACGGCTTGCCGGAGCCGCCGTATTGCTTCACGCCCAAGCGTTTCATCTTCGGCGCAAGGCCGTTGTCTAAGAGCACGGTCGCCACGGACGCGCCGAGGCCGGTTTCCACATGGTGATCCTCCACCGTGACGACCGCGCCGGTTTTGGCCGCCGCAAGCACTGCGTCTTTGTCCAAGGGCAGCAGCGAGGCCATGTTCAGCACGGCGATGGATTTGCCTGCCTGTTTGAGCAGCTTCCATGCCTCAATGCAGGATGGTGTCAACGCGCCATAAGTGATGATGGTTGCATCCGTTCCTTCACGCAGCCAGTCGGCCTTGCCGGGGGTGAAGATGTAGTCCGCATCAAAGAAGACGCTGCCGTCCTCCTTGGTGATGGTCGGCGTTTTCGAGCGGCCCATGCCGACGAAATGATTGCCCCGCTGCACGGCAATATGACGGATGATGCGGTCGGTCTGATTGGGATCGGCAGGCATGAAGACCGAAAAACGGAAGTAGTTCTTCATCAGGCCGAGATAATCAATGCACTGATGCGTCGGGCCGTCTTCGCCGACATCAAGACCAACGTGCGTGGCCACCACTTTCACGTTTGTGTGGTTGAAATCGTTGAGCCGGTTCTGATTATAGACCTCGGATACGGCGAACGAGCCGAAGGTGGAGAAAAAGGTGACGAGATTCTCGCAGCTCATCGCTCCGGCAGTGCCTGCGGCGTGATGCTCCTGAATGCCCAGCTCCAAATATGCCTGCGGCGAATGCTTGTGAAAACCGTCCATCTTCACCGAGCCTTCCAAGTCGCACGAAATGCCGACGATCTTCGGCATTTGACCGGGCTGGTTGTTCGCCTGCGCCAAGCTGAGGAGCGCGTCGCCGTAAGCTGAACGGCAGTCGGTCATCTTGTCCGCAGCATAAACAAGCGGTGCGCCCGCCTGCACCTGCGGATACTCGGCTCGCGGCGGCATGATCGTCTTGCCGTTGACCGGCTGCTTACGCCGCGCCTGCCATTGCTCAAAATCGTTCTCCACACCCAGTTCAGCCAAGGCCTTGGCCAAATCATCCGGCGGCAGCGGCGAGCCGTGGTATTTCGCCTTGTTTTCCATGAAGGAAATTCCCTTGCCCATCACCGTCTGAGCGATGAGCACGGTCGGCACACCGCTGATGTTGCGGTACGACTCACGCATGGCTTTGTAGATGGCGTTGCAGTCGTGGCCGTCAATCTTGACCGTCTGGAAGCCCAAGCCGCCGTAGAGCTTCTGCATACATTGCGGCATGATGTCCTCAGTGCTGCCGCAGATTTGCAGCTTGTTGCGGTCGATCAGCACGGTGAGGTTGTCCAACTTGTACTTGACCGCGTGGCGGATGGCCTCGACAATCTGGCCTTTCTGGTGCTCGCCGTCGCCCATCAGGCAGAAAACGCGGTTCGGCATACCCTTAAGCTTGAAGGCGTGCGCCATGCCCACCGCCGTGGACAAGCCTTGGCCGAGATTGCCGGTATCCCATTCCACGCCCGGCACGATGGATTCCACGTGGCCGGGAAAACCGGAATTTGTGCGCCGGAAGCCTGCAAGAAAATCCTCTTCGCTGAAATAGCCGTTCTCGGCCAGCACGCTGTACACGCCCGGCGAAATGTGGCCGATGGAGGCGACAAAGCGGTCGCGCTCGGCCATGCGCGGATTGGCTGGGTCATGGCGGAGGATGCCGTAGGCCACGAGCAGCATGTCTAACGAAGACAGCGAGCCGCCCGGATGGCCGGATGCGGCCAGGCTGGTGGACAGCAGGATGCGGCGGGCGCAGCGGCTGCGCATTTCCTTGAGCGAGGCAAGTTCCGCGCTGCTCAGTTCAGCGGCGGACAGATCGAACTTCAGAGGCATGGTTTTCTCCATAAGGAAAGAAATGAAAAATGATGACGGGCAGGAAGATGCTCCTGCCCGCTCAAACTTGGCATGATCTGCGTGCGCTGCTTGTTTTAACGAGCTTGCTGCGGAAAGACAACAGGAAAGAGCGGAAGAGGCAATAACGAATTCCCAAAGAATCCTTGACAGAGCCTGTTTGGGAAGTTGATTCAAAAAATTTGACGAAATTAGAGCGCGTCGGGTATAATTCAAAAAATTATACTCTCGCTAATTCCTTTCCTTTCCTTTTCGCCGGAACAGCAGCCCAATATGAACAATCTGCTTTCAAATCCGTGCAGTTATCTGAAGCTGCGTGATCAGATTGTTTTTTTTGGAGCCTGCGCAATGGCTGTAGCGCTGCTCCTGCTGTATGGCACATTCGCAGTGCTGGCAGACAGAGAAGAAAAAAAATTGGCCCGCCAGCGCATTGAACAGGGCTTTCTTGTCTTGGAGCAGGTGTTCCAGATGCCGGAACAGCCCCTGCCTGCCGCCAAAATCACCCAAGAGCTGATCAATGCCGCCGCCTTGCAAAGCGGCCTGCATATTCACATCCTCCTGCCGGACCGAGTGCTGACTTCTGACGGCAGACCGGCCTGCGCCGGAACCCTGCCGGATGCGCTGCCGGTGCTGAACGGCGGGCCGACAGCATGGCATGGCAGCCCGGTTGTCCACGACAGCAGAATGATGGTGTATGCCGCCCGGCTGCCCTTGGCTGGCGGCGGCCAAGCCGCTGTGCTGCTGGGCGCGGAGCGGGGCGGGGCGCATCAAAGCAGCACGTTGCTCGGCGCGGCGCTGCTGGGCGTTTTTGCCTTTGCCTTTGCCGTGTTCATCCCGATCGCCAATCTTTTTGTCCGCTATGCGGTTTCGGATCCAATCGCCGAGCTGATCGCCCGGATTGACACGCTGGAGAGCGATGTCTGGCAGCCGCTGGACGAATGCTGCCACACCGCAGAATTTTCAAACTTGGCGCGGACGTTCAACCGGATGGCCGGCCTGATCCGTCAGCACAACCGGCAGGTGCAGCTCCTGTCAGCAGCAGTGGAGCAAAGCCCGGCAGCGGTGGTGATCACCGACACCAGAGGCCGGATCGGCTATGTCAACGCGGCGGCGGAGCAGATGACCGGCTACACGGCGGACGAGCTGATCGGCAGGCCGACCAGCATCTTCCGCTCCGGGCAAACATCGCCGGAGGTCTATCAGAGCTTGTGGCAGACCGTCATGCAGGGCAAGGTGTGGAAAGGCGAGCTGCTGAATCGGGCCAAGGATGGCTCGCTGTTCTGGGAGGCGATGACCGTCGCCCCGATCCGCTCCGGCGCGGCGATCAGCCAGCTTGTCGCCACCAAGGAGGACATCACCGCCCGCAAAAAAACTGGCGAGCTGCTCCGCCGCTATGAGCAAATCATCGCTGCCACAGATGATCTGATGGCCTTTGTTGACCGCAAGTTGACCTATCAAGCAGTGAACGCCGCGTATGTGAAAGCCTTCCGCAAACCGCGCCAGAAAATTATCGGCAGCAGCGTGGAGGAGCTGCACGGCGAAAATTATGCGCGGCAGGCAATGCAGGAAAAGCTGGAACGCTGCTTGGCAGGCGAAGAAGTGCATTATCAAGGCTGGTTCAATTTTCCGCCCGCTGGCCAGCGGCATCTGAATGTCTCCTGGTATCCCTTTGCCTCAGACAGCGGCGAAATCAGCGGCATTGTCATGGTCGCTCACGATGTCACCGCGCTCAAGCTCCAAGAGGAGCTGCTGCGGGAGAGCGAGCATCGGTACCGCCAGACCTTTGAGACCAACACTGCGGTCAAGCTGATCATCAATCCAGAAAACGGGCAGATTGAAGAGGCCAACGAGGCCGCCTGCCGGTATTACGGCTACAATCTGGCCACGCTGCTTTCGATGCGGATCACGGATATCAACCCGCTGCCGCCTGCCGAGGTGAAGGCGGCGATGGCCCGTGCCGCCGCGCAGCGGCAGCTTCATTTCCAGTTCCGCCACCGGCTGGCCAGCGGCGAGCTGCGCGATGTCGAAGTCTATTCCAGCCCGCTGCAAAATGGCGAGCGGACATTGCTCTACTCCATCATTCATGATATAACTGACCGCAGGAGGGCGGAAGATGCGCTGCGGGAAAGCACTGAGCGGCTGGAGCTGGCGGTCACTGGCGCAAGTCTGGGCACATGGGACTGGAACATCGGCAGCGGCGAGGTGGTGTACAATGCACGCTGGGCGGAGCTGCTCGGTTATGAGCTTCAAGAAATTGCCCCGCATGTCTCGACGTGGGAAAATGCCCTGCGCCCGGCAGAAAAGGACGAGGTCATGCGGCTGTTGAACGACCATCTTGAAGGCCGCAGTCCGTTTTTCACTGCTGAACAGTGTCTCCGGCACAAGTCGGGCCGCTGGATATGGGCCTTGGCCGCAGGCCGGGTTTTTCAGCGTGATGCCGTTGGCAGGCCGCTGCGGGCCGCAGGCATTCTGTTCGACATCAACGCCCGCAAGCTGGCCGAGCAGCAGCTCGTGGCGGCCAAAGAGCTGGCCGAGTCAGCAAATCATGCCAAGTCGGTCTTTCTCGCCAGCATGAGCCATGAGCTGCGCACCCCGCTCAACGCCGTGCTCGGCTACACCCAAATTCTTTCCGGCGATCCAGGCCTGACCCAGAAGCAGCTCAACAGCATCCGCACCATCCATAAATCCGGCGAGCATCTGCTGATGCTGATCAATGACATCCTTGATCTTTCCCGGATTGAGGCGGGCAAAATGGAGCTGGTGACGCGGGAATTCCGGCTGCCGCCTTTTTTGAACGGTATTGCGGAAATCAGCCGGGGCAGGGCGCAGCTCAAGCAGCTGGAGCTGCGTTATGAGCCTGACCCCTCACTGCCTGCGGTGATTGAAGCTGATGAGCTGCGCCTGCGCCAGATACTTCTTAATCTGCTGTCCAATGCGGTCAAATTCACCCGGCAAGGCCGCTGCATTCTCAAAGTGCAGGCAAGACCGACCAGCGGCGAGCGGGTCATGCTGACCGTCAGCGTTGAAGACAGCGGCGCAGGCATCGCCCCGGAGATGCAGCAAAAAATTTTTGAACCCTTCCGGCAAGGCGGCGGACGGCTTCAACATGCGGACGGCTCCGGCCTCGGCCTGGCGATCAGCCGCACCTTAGTCCGCCTGATGGGCGGCGAGCTGCAAGTCACCAGCCCGCTGCATGAAATTCCTCCTTGTGGTGAAGGACCGGGCAGCCGCTTCTTTTTCAGCATTGAGGTGCGCACGCCGGGCGGTGTGCCGGATATCTCGTCCAAGCTCTGCGGCGACCGGAAAATTCTGATTGTTGACGAACGCGCCGCGCATCGGGCTGTTCTGCGCGGCATCCTTGAAGACGCGGGCTTTCAGACGCAGGAGCTGGCGGATCGCAGCCGGATTGCTGAAATCTGCGGCCAGCTTCGGCCTGATGCGGTGCTGCTTGATTTCCGCATGCCGGAGCTGGGCGGCCTGCCGCTGACCAAGCAGCTCCGCGAGCGGCCTGAGCTGCGCGATATTCCAGTGATTGCTGTTGCCGCGCCGGAGGATGCCGAGCAAGGAGCGCAGGTGGAGCAATTCGCCGCCTTTGTTGTCCGTCCCTTCACCTCAGCGGATTTGCTGGCGGTGCTCGCCGCCCAATTGGCACTTCCGCTGGCGGTCAAGCCCGCCCCCGCAGCCCTGCCGGACTGGGCTTGGCCGCCGCCAGAGGAACTGGCCGCGCTCGCCGCCCTTGCCCGGACTGGCGACATCGCCGGGCTGCTGCGCAAAACCGCTTGGCTGGCTCAAGCTGAAGGCGGACGCTGGCGCACCTTCGCGGCCAAAGTTGAGGAGCTTGCCGACAATTTTCAG
Organism: Candidatus Electronema sp. JM; assembly: GCF_048287415.1. Taxonomy (NCBI): domain Bacteria; kingdom Pseudomonadati; phylum Thermodesulfobacteriota; class Desulfobulbia; order Desulfobulbales; family Desulfobulbaceae; genus Candidatus Electronema; species Candidatus Electronema sp. JM. Next base: position 123,980 of record NZ_JBLWEN010000027.1, on the reverse strand, counting down.
CTGAATCAGATTGTCAGCTTGGCCGACCATCCCAAGACCCGTGCCAATTCATGAGCGACCACGCCAATGACCTCATTCTGATCGTGGATGATCAGCCTGCCAGTTTAAAAATCCTGCTCTCTTTCCTGCAAGACCGGAACTTTGAGCTGCGTGTTCTGCCAAGCGGAGCGCAGGCTTTGGCCGCCTTGGATCATTTCACGCCGGACATCATTCTGCTTGATGTGCTGATGCCGGAGATGGACGGCTTTGAGACCTGCCGCCGGATGCGGAAAAGGCCGGAGCTGACGGAAATTCCAATTATTTTCATGACCGCCCTCAGCAGGTTGGAGGACAAGGTTGAAGGCTTTGCCGCAGGCGGGGTGGATTACATCACCAAGCCTTTTCAGCAAGTGGAGGTGCTGGCCCGGATCAGCACCCAGCTCAGTTTGCGGCGGAAAACCCTCAAGCTGAAGGCTGCGCAGGAGACGCTGCTTCATCAAAAGACCATGCTGGAGGCCCTGCTCGACTCCATCCCGGATCCGATTTATTTCAAAGACCTGAACAATTGCTACCTTGGCTGCAACCGGGCCTTTGAGCAGTTCGCAGGCAAGGCCGAGGCGGAAATTTTAGGCCGGACCGACAGCGAGTTCCTGCCGCCGGTGCTGGCCGCCTCCTTTCGCAGCCATGACGCGGCGATGCTCGCTGACCGCACCGCCTCCCGCAACGAGGAAGAATTAACCGGCCCCGACAACGAGACCGCTCTCTATGATGTTCTCAAAAGTCCCTACATCGGCCCAGACGGCGGCCTGCTCGGCCTGATCGGCATCTGCCGGAACATCACCGAGCTGAAAAAGGCGGAGCGGCAGGCTGAAGAGGAACGGGAACGCTTGAGCGTCACTCTGCATTCCATCGGCGACGGCGTGATTGCCACTGATGTTCTTGGCAGAATCAGCTATTGCAACAAGGTGGCCGAGCAGCTCACCGGCTGGAGCTTGGCTGAAGCGGCGGATCAACCATCCTCGGAAGTGTTCCGCATTATCAATGAAAAGACGGAAGCCGCCTGCGCCGATCCGGTGCGGCAGGTTCTAGAGCTGGGCCGGGCGGTCACGCTGGACAGCCACACAGCCTTGATCCGCCGCGACGGCAGCCGTCTGAGCATCGCTGACAGCTGTGCGCCGATCCATGACCGGGCAGGCCGTCTGCTTGGCACCGTGATTGTCTTCCGCGACGTGACCAATGAGCGGAAGATCACCGAGGAGATGCTGAAAATCAGGAAGCTGGAGTCGGTCGGCCTGCTTGCCGCTGGCATTGCCCATGACTTCAACAATATCCTCACCGCCATTCTCGGCAATATCGAGCTGGCCGGGGTCATGCTGCAAACAGACAGCAGACAGACTGCTGCCCTGCTCACTGACGCGCAGAAAGCCGCAATCCGGGCGGCCAAGCTGACCCGCCAGCTGCTGACGTTCGCCAAGGGCGGCGAGCCGGTCAAAGAGGCGATAGATTTAGCCGAACTGGTGCAGGAGGCGGCGGACTTTGTCCTGCTCGGCTCATCCGTTTCCTGCGACTACACCTTTGCCGACCAGCTCCGCCTGATCAGCGCTGACAGCAGCCAGATCAGTCAGGTGATTCAAAACATTGTCCTGAATGCCAAGCAGGCCATGCCGGAAGGCGGCAAAATTCAAATATCCTGCGTCAATGTTGCGGGAGCTGCGGAAACCGTTCTGCCGCCTGAGCTGCGGCAGGGCGACTTGGTCCGCATCACCATTCAGGACCGGGGCCGGGGTATTCCCCCGCACATCATCGACAAAATTTTTGATCCATTTTTCAGCACCAAGCCGGAAGGCAGCGGTCTGGGGCTGGCCATCTGCCATTCTGTCATCATGAAGCATGGCGGCTGGATCGCCGTGCAATCAGAACTGGGGCGGGGAACGATGTTTGCTGTGTATCTGCCCGCTGCCAAGCCTGATGAGCTGGCTGCCGGGCGCACGATTAGAAAGGAGGAGGCCGCTATGAAGCAAACCGCCCTGATCATGGTGATGGATGATGAGCCGATGCTGCGTGATCTGGCCAAAGCCCAGCTTCACGCCTTAGGACATGAGGCTGTTCTGGCTGCGGACGGCGAGGAGGCGGCAGCCAGCTATGCGCGGCTGCGTGACGAGGGCAGGCCAGTTGATCTGGTGATTATGGATTTGACTATTCCCGGCGGCATGGGCGGCATAGAGACAGCCCGGCTGCTGCTGGAGCTGGATCCGGCGGCCCGGCTGATCGTCGCCAGCGGCTATTCCAATGATCCTGTGCTGGCCGAATACCGCAAGTACGGCTTCCGGGCAGCAGTAGCCAAACCCTTCAGCCTCAACGACCTGCGCCGGGCCATTGCCGCCGCTTTGCAGTCAGATCAAGGATGAACCGCCTGCCGCCGCGCCTGCTGCCTGCCGAAGCAGCTCATCCAGTCTGCGCGGCGAGGAAAGGTATTCCCGGCTCAGGCCATATTCGCTCATAATGCCGCAGAACCGCAAAAATTCTTCCATCAGCCTGGTGTTCAGCTTGTCCCGGTGCTGAATGATGGAAAGCTGCCGCCGGGTGCTGATGCCCTCAATGGCTAAACTTTTCAGCCAGCCATGCTCGGTTTCACGGCAGATGGTCAATTCGGAGAGGCAGGACGCGCCCACGCCCGCCTCGACCGCTTTCTTGATCGCCTCAGTATGACCCATCCTGGTGACGACATTGAGCAAGGCGGCGTGATTGCCCAGCCTGTTTTTGAAAATCTCCGCAGTGCCTGAGCCTTCCTCGCGCAGCACCCAGACTGTTTTTTCCAAATCATCAGGAACGCGAAACACCTCCTGATCCGCCAAAGGGTGCGACGGCGCGACAATCACCCGCAGCTCATCCACAAACCAAGGAGTCCGCTGCACGGCATCGTCCGTCACTGCGCCTTCAACAAAGCCTAAATCCATCACCCCTTGTGCGACCATCCGCACCGCCTGTCTGGTGTTGGCGACCAGCATGTTGATCCGCGCCGCAGGGTGCTTGCGCATGAACAGCCCGACCGGATACGGCAGCACATAGTTGCCGATGGAGGAGCTGGCAACGATCTCCAGCGATCCGGCCACAGAACTTTTTTCTTCGCTGAGAAGCGATTCGATGTTTTTGATCTGAAAAATAATTTTTTTCGCCAGCGGCAGCAGGTAGCGGCCCCGGTCATTCAGAAGCAGACTGCGGCCATGCCGGTCAAAGAGCGGGCCGCCAAGCTGGCTTTCCAATTCCGCCAAGGCCATGCTGACCGCCGATTGGGTCAGAAACAGCATTTTGCTGGCCTTGGTCACTTGGGTGGTTTCCGCCACTGCGATGAAAATTTCAAACTGTCTGAACGTGATGGCCATATCTATTCGCTCCTGCCGCCTGCGGCGGGATATCGTGCTGCGCTTGTGCGCTCCTGCTGTGGTATATGAAGCTATCTATTTGATATCACCTTTCTTGTCAAGATAAAAAACAAAACTGGGATTTTTGCTGCCGCTGTTTTTTCTTCTTGACAGAAAAAAGCAAAGTTTATAATATAAATTTACAAAATGTATTATCGCTGTCCAAATTTTCATTCCCGCACCAGCACATAACCTCCACGCCGACAGCGTCTGCCCGACGTATAGGTTGTTCACCCTACGAAAATGAGGTGAAAAACCTATTGCACGGGCGTGCGGCATTGTGTTTAAGTCATGAAACGCAGCTCATCGTCCAATCAAAAACGGAGATTTTTTTCATGACCAGCCTGTTTGCACTTTATTCCTATGCCATTTTTTTTGGCGCAATGCATGCCTTTGAACCCGGCCACGGCAAAACCCTGATCGCGGCCTACATGGTCGGCACCAGAGGCCGGGCGTGGGATGGCGTGCTGCTCGGCAGCATCGTCACCATCACCCACACCTTCAGCGTCATCCTGCTTGGTTTGGCGGCGATGCTGTTGTCGAAACGCTATTCGGATGAAGTGCTGCACAACTGGCTGGGCTTTGTTTCCGCCGGGCTGATCCTGGTCGTCGGCATCTGGATGCTGCGGCAGCGGCTTTCCAGTTCAGGGCACGGCCATTTTCACCTCTTCGGCGGACATCACCACCATCATCCCCAGCCGCACAGCCACGATCATGAGCATCCGCACGCTCATGATGCCGGACAGGATCATGGCCACCAGCACGAGCAGCCGCATGAGCAAGAACACACGCACGAGCATCTTCATCCGCACGCCCATGACCATGAGCATGACGGCTATCACATGCATCCGCACAAAGCGCATGACCATGCAGCGGCCTGTGCGCATCACGAAGAACATAAGCCTGCTGCGGCAAAAACAACCAGCAAGCTGGAGCTGCTTTTTTTGGGCATGTCGGGCGGCATCATTCCTTGTCCGGCGGCAATCGCCACCCTGCTTGCCGCCATTGCTGCGGGCAAAATCGCCCAAGGTCTCAGCGTCACGCTTTTTTTCAGTCTCGGCCTCGGCGGCGTGATGATCACCATCGGCGTGCTTCTTTCCCAAAGCCGCCATCTGACGAACAAAATCAACGAAAATCTTGACTTTTCCCGGAAAATGGGGATAGCCAGCGCCGTGCTGATCGTCCTGCTCGGCGCCTACACCATGTTCAATTCCGTCAAGAATATTTGGTTCTGACCAAGTTGGGCGCGGTTTGCCGAAAAAAACGCAAAGCCAGGCACGAAGGCTGCCTGGCTTTTTTATTTTCCAAATATCTGCCGTGCTGAAAGGCGCAACCGCTTGACATGCGTTCTGAAGTTGAGATCACTCAGCAAGTTCAGATATATCTCAGGATGCTTACTACGACAAGTTTTCTGAGCACTGACAGGCTTGTCGGCTGTTTTTTTAGAGAATCCTGCCGAAAGGGTGCTTTTTTGTTGCGTTTATTCCTACCCTGTGGTATTTTCTGCCTGTCAGCCGCAGCCTCAAAGCCGTTCTGGCAAAATGCCGCCGGAACGCACACCCTCCCCTGACAGGCAGGAGAACCATATCTTGAATCAGCCGAAAATGACCACAGAAGAATTCACCCTGTACCGCAAAAAACTCGACAAAACCCAAAAATCGCTTTCCCGGCTGCTGGGTGTGTCGCTGAAGGCTGTCCAGAGCTACGAGCAGGGCTGGCGGGCCGTGCCGCTGCATATTGAGCGCAAGCTGCTCTTTTTGGTGGTCAATCAGCGCCGTGATGACACGGTGAAACGGAAGGAATGCTGGACGGTGAAAAAATGCAGCTGCAAAAAGGATTGTCCCGCGTGGGAATTTCAGGCTGGACATCTCTGCTGGTTCCTCAATGGCACCCTCTGTGAATGCACTTCCGGCAAAGAGGGCAAAGACAAAATGGAAATCTGCCGTGAATGTGAAGTGCTGACCTCGCTGCTGTAATTTTTTCCCCGCCGCTGTCTGCCTCAATCTGCGTTCTGCGCCAGAAAATACAACGAATCATAGGTCAGCGTCACGCCGCCATCCGCACTGAAGCGGCGGCGGTACTCGGCGCAGAATTGCTCCAGCTTGGCGCGGCTCCACGGGCTGCGACTGAGGGAGTTCACTCCGGTTTCGCGGAGATGGCGGAGCACTTCCTGCGGGCTGGAGAAATGCAGCGTTTCTATTTGCCTGCTGCTGTGGAGCAGGCGGAAACGGCGGCGCAGGGCTTCCTCAAGCTCCGCATGACTGCGGTACTTCAGGCCGATGCCGGTCAGTTCCCGAATTTCATGCAGATTCTCCGGGCCGTACAGGGAAAATGCCAACCAGCCGCCGGGCGCGAGATGTGCCGCCAGCTTGTCCAGCAGGCTGTTCAGGTCGTGCAGCCAATGCAGAGCGGAAGAAGAAATGATCAGATCAAAACTGCCCGGCAGCGGCAGGGTTTCGATGTCGCCGGGCAGAAAACGCAGAGCTGGACTGACAAGGCCAAGTCGGCTGGCAAAATCCGGCACCAGATCGTTGAGCACTAATTCTTCAATGCTGTTGAACTTCGCCAAAAGTCTGCGAGTCAGCAGGCCAGAACCGCAGCCGATCTCCAACACCCGCTGCGGCTGCTGAATAAGCAGCTCAAGCAGCCGTTCCGCCGCCTGCTGCTGGACAACTGCCTGTTTCTCATAGCTTACCGCCGCCCGCTGAAATTGCTGGCGGAGCAAGTCTTTGTCAACATGCTGCGGCATCCTCAGGCGCAGGCCGCCATCACCCGCCGAAATCCCTCCGCCGCCTTGGCAATCACCGCCTCATCCACGCAGAAGGCCAGACGGATATGCCCCGGCCTGCCAAAGCCCCGGCCCGGCACCGCCAATATCCGCTCCTCCAGCAGGAGCTGGCAGAACTCCACGTCATCAATCGGAGTTTTTGGAAAAAGATAGAACGCGCCCTTGGGCCGAACGTACTCAAAGCCCGCCTCGTCGAGAATGCGGCAGAACAGCTCGCGCCGCCGGGCATAAACCGCCATGTCCACGCTGACCTCTTGCAGCCGCGCGACCGCCCGCTGCATCAGCGCAGGCGCATTGACAAAGCCGAGAATGCGGTTGGCCAAGGTCAGGGCGTTGAGCAGGGCGGCCTTGTCCGGCATATTCGGATGCACAGCAAGATAACCGATGCGCTCGCCGGGCAGAGACAAGTCCTTGGAATAGGACGAAACGACGATGGAATTGACCGTGGCTGCCATCACCGAGGGCACCTCCGCGCCGTCATAGACAATCTTGCGGTACGGCTCATCGGCAATCAGGCAGACCGGCTGCGGCGCATTGTTTAACAGCTTGCCCAACGCGGCCAGCGACTCGGCGCTGTACACCTGCCCAGTCGGATTGTTCGGGCTGTTGATCAGCACCGCCTTGGTCTTCTCAGTCAAGGCCGCCGCAATCGCCGCCAGATCAAGGTTGAAGTCCTTGTCCGCAGGCACGATTTTGGCCGCGCCGCCGTGATTGTCGATGTAGAAGGTGTACTCGACAAAATAGGGGCTGATGATGATCACCTCGTCGCCGGGGTCGAGCAGGGCCTTCATCACCACATTAAGCGCACCTGCCGCGCCGCAGGTCATCAGCACGTCGCCCGCTGTGATCGGTACGCCCTGCTCCTGCGCCAGCCGGGCCGCGACCGCCTCGCGCACTTCAGGCCAGCCGCTGTTGGGCATGTAGGCATGGCAGCCGGGCCGCTCGTTTTGCACCAAATCGGCCAGCACTTGCACAAATTGCGGCGGCGGCGGCAAATCCGGGTTGCCGAGGCTGAAGTCAAAGACGTTTTCCGCACCGAACTGGGCCTTCATCTGGCTGCCTTCCTCGAACATCTTGCGAATCCACGAGGAAGTGCCAGCGAAGGCGAGCATTTTTTGGGAGGGAGTCATTTTTATGAAAGCTGGATTCAAGAGAAACTATTAGGAGTTACGCAGTTGCATAAAGATTAACTGTCGTAAGGGGATAAATTGGCTTTGCCCAATAAGCCCGGACAGCATTGCGGACAATTGAAATCTTCGCCTCAAACCAAGAGATTCCTTTGACAAAACAATGGTGTTCAAGACGCGGAAATGCCCGCAGAGCCAGTTCGACATGATATGTGCCGATTGCATTCCAATCTTGTCAAGAACAATCCAATTAAATACCTGTCCGTCCTTTGTTGCAATATTTTTTGTTAAATCAACGATTAACCCCTGTTGCGCCACACTTCTTTCAACGGTGTGCGCTGAAAATTATTCAGTGTATCCGCCCAGCAAGAGGATGTAAACAATCTTTCTCTGAAAAATGCGATCATCCGGGAGAACAGGAATGAAAAATTTTTTCATTTTTGTCTTTAGTATAACAAACACCATGTCAACCTCTCATTGCATATCTATCTGTAATTTATATAAATATATGAAATTTCAGTTTGGCATGATTCTTGCTGTGAAAATAGCGGTATCAAAACTCCCTGTCCTTCGACCAGAATGATTCTTCCGCAGCTATCTCAGCAAACAGGAGCGCAAGACCATGAACCCCATAGACTACAACCGCCACCCCTGTTTCAACGCCAAAGTGAAAGGGCAGTACGGCAGAGTGCATCTGCCGGTGGCTCCGAAGTGCAATATTCAGTGCAACTACTGCAACCGCAAGTACGACTGCGTCAATGAGTCGCGGCCCGGCGTGACCAGCACGGTGCTCGCGCCGGATCAGGCCCTGTATTACATGGGCAAGGTGCTGGAGAAGGAGCCGCGCATTTCGGTGGCGGGCATTGCCGGACCAGGCGATCCTTTTGCCAATGCCGAGGCCACGCTGGAGACCATGCGCCTCATCCGCAGAACCTACCCGGAGACCATCCTCTGTCTGGCCTCCAATGGCCTCAATCTGGCCCCGCATGTGGAGGAGCTGGCGGAAATCGGCGTGTCACATGTGACAGTGACAGTGAACGGCGTTGATCCGGCGGTCACGGAAAAAATTTACTCCTGGGTGCGGGACGGCAAGGTGATCTATCGGGGCAGGCAGGGCGCGGCGCTGCTCTTGGCCCGCCAGCTAGCGGCCATCGAGAAGCTGAAGCGACACGGCATCACGGTGAAGATCAACACCATCCTCATCCCCGGCATCAATGATCACCACATTCTTGATGTGGCTAAGACCATGAAAGATCTGGGCGCGGATCTCCTCAACTGCATGGCCATGTTCCCCAATGCGGACACAGTGTTTGAGAACATCCCGGAGCCGTCCAAAGAGGTGATGAGTGCGGCTCGCAATGCGGCGGAGCAGTTCCTGCCGCAGATGCGCCACTGCACCCGCTGCCGTGCTGACGCGGTTGGCCTGTTGGAGGAAGACCGCACCGACGAGATGCGCGGCTGCCTCAGTGCCTGCGCCAAGCTGCCCAAACCTGCTGAAGCGGTGCGGCCTTACGTGGCCGTGGCGACGCTGGAAGGCGTGTTGGTCAATCAGCATCTCGGCGAGGCGACGAAACTGCAAATCTGGGGCCAAGACGGGCAGGGCGGTTATAAGCTGATCGAGGAGCGGCAGACACCGCCAGCAGGCGGCGGGGCGCAGCGCTGGCTCAATCTCAGCCGCATCCTCAGCGACTGCCAGGCCATTCTTGTCAGCGATTTGGGCGACGGCCCGAAAGAAGCCCTAAGCAAGCGCGGCATCAAGCCGGTGACTATGGCGGGCTTTATTGAGAAGGGGCTGGAGGCGGTTTATACCGGCAAAGGCTTCGCCTTGCTGCAAAGCAAAATACGCAAGTGCTCGTCGAAAGGGGCCTGCGTGGGCGCGGGCACTGGCTGCGGCTGAAAAACATCCCCGATCGGAGGAGTACGAAAGCCGTTCTCCATCGAATACCACGCCCATCTGGGCGTGGTCAGTTAAATGCTTTAGCTTTTATGGCCATAAGTGACAAAAAACGTCACTTAGTGACAATTTTTGTCACTTATAAAGTTTTATATTAAAAATAATGATTATTATCATTTTTAATATATCTTTTAGTATCAACAGGTTGAATTTAATTTTAAATATTTTTAACTAATTATTGTTTTTTGGCACGTTTTTTGCTTTTTTGAAAAAAATTATTTTTTAATTTCTTCAAAAAGGGAGAAACACCATGAATTGGCAGGTATCAACAGGTATTTTTTCTTTGTTAATTGGGATGCTATTGGTTATCCCTGAAGATTCTACTGCAAAAACTATCAGTTTTTCTGGCTATGATTGGATTGTTAAGTCTGGAAAAGGCATGGGGCCAGGTCCAAATAATTGGAGTGAGGACAATGTATGGGTTGACTCCGCAGGACAGCTGCATCTCAAGATTACCAAGATCAAAGGAAAATGGTATTGTGGTGAAGTTAAGACTCTAAAACCTCTTGGGTTCGGTCAGTACAAGTGGGAGCTTGCCGGAAACGTTGATCAACTCGACAAGAATGCAGTTCTTGGTCTGTTTAACTACCCAACTGCGGATATCGGTCCGGATGGCACCAATGAAATTGACATAGAAATTGCACAATGGTCAAAGATAGGCTATAACAACGGCAATTTCGGAGTTTATCCGGCAGTTGAGTATCTGCAATATCAAAACGAAACTGAGACGTTCAGCTTCAGTCTTCAAGAACCATATATCAGCACACATCAGTTTGTGTGGAAAAGCGATTCCGTTGCGTTCCGCAGTCAGCAGGGTGACGACAATATTCTTCACGAGTGGACTTATGCGCCAGCGCAATATGAAACGTATATTCCGCAGAACCCAATGCCGGTTCACATGAATTTCTGGCTGTACAAGGGGCACAAACTGTCTCGTGGCAATGATGCCGAGGTGATTGTCAAGAAGTTCGAGTATATTCCAGAGGTGCCAACAGTAACTTCTTTGACAGGCCGAGTGTGGATGGACAGAAACCTCGGTGCTTCACGGGCAGCCACCAGCTCAACAGATGCGGAGGCTTATGGCGATTTGTACCAATGGGGCAGATTGACGGACGGACATGAGAAGCGGACAAGCGGAACGACGACCACGCTGAGTTCCACTGATGTGCCGGGGCATGGAGATTTTATTATGACATCTACATATAACTGGATGAATCCACCAAACTTCAACCTTTGGCAGGGGGCTAACGGAATAAACAATCCATGTCCTAAAGGATTCAGAATACCTACAGCAGAAGAGCTTGAGGACGAACGACTTTCTTGGAGTTCTAATGACGCTGCCGGTGCTTTTTCTTCCCCATTAAAGTTTGTTATGGGAGGATTGCGTACTTATCAAGCTGGTTCTATCGTTTATACTGGAAGCTATGGTGGTTATTGGAGCGACACTGCTGTTCCAGGATCGAACGCTTCATACCTTTTAGCGTTCAAGGATAGTAGTGCTTCCAGCGCATCAAGCACCGGTTCTGCTCATGCTCATGGCCTTAGCGTCCGCTGCATCCAGGCACTGCCAGAAGAAACTCCATAACCCCTTCCTTGGATTTCCGCTGCGTCTCTCAAGGCGCAGCGGTGCTTATCGTATTTCCTGCCTGTTTAATGCGCAGTTTCATCTCACCACGCCAAGCTGTCCGCAGTTGCCAAACCGAGCAGGCAGGGGGTATAGTGGGGCCAGTCATCCACTCACTTTCCCCTGCGACAGCCTATGCCCGCGCCCCGCAACACCTTTTCCATCCTTGCCGCCGCCTTTGCTGTGCTTGCCTTGGTTGGCTATTTAGTCTATCAGGAGCAGCAGGCCGAGCGGCCTGCGCAGATTGAAGTCACCACCGCCGGATTCTTAGAGATGTGCCTGTCCTGCCACAAGGACGAGCAGCCCGATCCTGCTCATGCCGCCACGATGATCGGCTGCTCGCCCTGCCATCTCGGCGACGCGAAGGCCATCGACAAGGCAAAGGCGCACAAGGGCATGGTGCTTAATCCCGGCGACCTGCGCGTGGTCGAGCAAAGCTGCGGCAAGGAAGGCTGTCACCCGGCGGACGTGAAGAAGGTGAAGAACTCGCTGATGGCCACCAACCGGGGCATCCTCTCCACCTTGCTGCACTACTGGGGCGAGCGCGACACCCAGCACGCTGACATCACCGTGGAGCAGCTCCTGCAAAGCGGCGAGACCTCGCTGGCCTTGGACTACTTCCGCAAGCTCTGCGCCACCTGCCATCTCTGGAAGCAGAAGAACGATCTGCCCGGCGCACCCAAGTTCTTCAACGAGAAAGGTGGCGGCTGCTCGGCCTGTCACTACATCCCGGCCAAGGGCGATGTGCGCACCACGGTCACCTCCTTTGAGGAGAAGCAGGAGCAGGGCAAGAAGCCGCATCCGCAGATCAGCAAGAAGGTGCCGGACGAGAACTGCATCCGCTGCCACAACCGCTCCGGCCGCATCGGCATCTCCTACACCGGCCTGTTCGAGGGCGAAGGCTACGGCACGCCCTTCGAGAAAGGCCAGCCCTCCTCGAAGAAGCTGCCCGGCGGTCGCTTCTACTTGGAGATCGCCGATGACGTGCATCACCGCAAAGGCATGTCCTGCATAGACTGCCACACCCGCGACGAGATCATGGGCGACGGCACCCAATATGTGCATTACGAGGAGCAGTTGGAGATCAGCTGCAAGGGCTGCCATACGGACAAGCCCGGCCTCACCCGCAAGGGCCGCGCTGTCACCAACATCAGCAAGGGCAAGGACGGCGCATTCGTCCTCACGGGCCGCAATGACGGCCAAGTCCGCCCGCTGCGCCCGCCCAAGCAGGATGCCTGCGCCTATCCCGGCCATCAGCGGCTCTCCTGCGAATCCTGCCACGCCACCTGGGTGCCGCAGTGCTATGGCTGCCACGTCAAGCGCGACCTGCGCGAGACTGACCTCGACAAGCTGAAGCTGCAAGAGACGCAGGGCTGGTGGCAGGAGGGCCGCTCCTACATCCGCTATGAGCAGCCCATGCTGGCGGTGTGGAAGGACAAGGTGGTGATTGTCACACCAGGCTGTCAGGACGTGGTGACGCTGATCAACAAAGAAGGCAAGGTCGAGGGCGGCTTCAACCGTTTCACCATGGCGAAGATCAACCCGCACACCACGCAGCGGGAAGGCCGCTCCTGCGCCGACTGCCATGCCTCCACCAAGACCGTCGGCTTAGGACAAGGCACGGTGACGAAGAAGGACGGCAAGTGGGCGTTCTATCCGGTGGATCAGGGCGTGGAGACCCTGCAAGGCCGCACTGTGCCCTTGGATGCCTTTGTCACCATAGACGGCCAGCAGCTCCAGCACGGCTCCCGGCCCGATCTGCGGCCCTTCAACGCCGAGGAGCTGCGCCGCATCCTGCGGGTCGGTCTCTGTCTGCCCTGCCACAAGGGCTATGACGATCCGGCGTATAGGAACTATGATCCGCAGAGAAGCTGTCCGAAGTATCAGGAACCGTGAGGGCGGCTCCGCTCAAGGAGCTTGCAGCGGCCAGGCCCAAGGCCTTTGAGCGAAGTCAAAGGGGGATAGACAGGGAGCACCTAATGTGCAATTCTTAAAAAAACAAGTTGTGACCTGTAACTCTTGAAAAATCCATGCTTCCCCGCATGTGGTATATTTCTGCTGTCCAGCACGAATATAACCGCACACGGAGGAGAGCATGAGACTCAAGATCACAACATTTCACTGTTTATGCGATGATTTTTTAATCTCTGAGGGCTGGCGCGATGACCCGCAATGCGCGATGAGCATGGCTGAGGTCATGACCGCAGCTCTGACTGCCGCCGCTTTCTTCTCCGGCAGTCATGAAAAAAGCTGCGGAGCGAGGATTCACGCCAGAGTGGTGTCTTGTTCGACACATGGCATGCAAGTTGTGCAAATCTCAAATTCAGCCATTCTTTCAGCTAGTGACTTTGAATGCTGGGTAAATATGAGAATGACATGATGCGTCTCAAATATGCCGAACTGAGCTTGGTGATTGAGACATGCTCATCGCGGCATCAAACAATTTTGCGGTGTTGAGCGTTGTCAGGCGCGTTCAGAAAGAGCGCGGCGCAATCATGAGGCAAAGATTTCAATTGTCCGCAATGCTGTCCGGGCTTATTTGGCAAAGCCAATTTATACCCTTGCGACAGTTAATCTTTATGCAACTGCGTAACTCATATTCTTAACCAGCGGACAGCCGCATATTTCAGCAAGGCCCAGAGGATGTACGGAGAGGGATGCCTGCGGTAGAGCAGCACTTCGTTGTGCGCCGCAGTCAGGCGCAGCCAGGCGGGCATGGCTTTGCGGTTTTGCTGCCAGCCTCGGCAGTGATGGGCCGCAGCTTCAGGCAGATAGGCTGTCTTCCAGCCTGCCCGCCGCAGCCGCAGGCAAAGCTCAATGTCCTCTTTATAGAGAAAAAAAGCTGGATCAAAGACTGCATCACCGGACAAGGCGGTCTGTTCCAGCGCAGTGCGGCGGGCGAGCAGAAATGCGCCGCAGACGGCCGGAACCTCTTCGCGCTGGCTGCGCTGGCCGCAGTCGGGCTGGCCTTGGTCGCGGTCGTGCCAGCGGCCATGCCAGTTCCTGAACACGCCGGTGGAGTCCAGCAGGCCGGTTGGCTGGCCTGTCGCTGCGTCAAAGCCAAGCAGTCTGCCGCCGACACAGCCGACCGTCGGATTTTCTGCAAGAAATGCGCAGGCCAGCTCCAAGCTCTTTGGGGCAGGAAAAGCGTCCGGGTTGAGAAAGAGCACCGCCTCCGCCTCCTGCCGCACCGCCTGCCAGCCGATGTTGTTGGCCCGGCTGAAACCGATGTTCTCGGCAAAGTGGACGACAAAACCGGGTTGTTGGCAGTGCACCCGCACATAACTGCTGTCCTCTGAGCCGGAGTCAATCAGCGCAGTCAGTACCGGCGGCGCGGTCTGCGCGGCCAAAGCGGCAAGACAGCGGCCCAGCACGGCCTGCGAGTTGTGGGTTACGATGACGGCGGCGGTTTTCATGCTTGCCGACACCGCGCAAATCTGGCAGAATCTTTCCGCAGCGACACTGTTTTTCCCCTTTCTAAGATCACCATGCCAACCGACAGCGCAGACCGCAGCAGCCAGTCCAAATATTTCGCCGCCGCCTTCCTTATTTCCATTCTGCTGCTGGGCTTGGTGCTGGCGCCCTTCTGGCAGCTGCTCATTCTCGCTTTTTTGCTCTCCGGCATCTTCCGGCCAGTGTATTGCTGGCTGTGCCGCTGGGTCTCGCCGTGGATGGCTTCCTGCTTGACCTGCGTCTTGGTCGCGTTGATCATCTTTGTCCCGCTGACCTTCTGTCTCACCGCCCTGTCCTCAGAAGCTTTGAATATATATCAAATAGGGCGTGACAGCAACTTGCTCTTGAAAATTCAGCAGGCCATTCAAGACAGCAAGTGGGTGGCGCAGACGCAGAATCTGCTGAAAGAGCTGCATATCAACTTCCAGCCAGCAGATTTGACCAATCTGCTAGCCGATCTGAGTAAAAACGCTGGCCTCTTCGTCTATGGCAAGGCCTCATCGTGGGCGGCTAACATCATGAGCTTTGTCGCCCAGTTCGCTTTCCTGATCCTGATCATTTATTTTCTGCTGATCGAAATAGACGGGCTGATCCGCTTCCTGATCCGCCTCTCGCCGCTCACCGATGAGCAGAACACGTTGCTGCTGAATAAATTCCAAGAAATCGCCGGAGTGATTCTGGTTGGCAACGGCATCAGCGGCGCGATTCAGGGCGTGGCAGGCGGCATTTTTTTTGCGCTGCTCGGCATCAGCTCACCGATTCTCTGGGGCGGGGTCATGGCTATCTTGGCGTTTTTACCCATAGTCGGAGTCGGCGCAGTGCTGCTGCCTGCCGCCGCATTGCTCTTTCTGAACGGCTCGCCGGGCAAGGCCGTCGCCGTCTGCATCTTTTACGCCATCATCTTCTTCTTGGTTGAATATCTTTTTAAAACCAACTTTGTGGGCAGTCAAATCAAAATGCACACCTTGCTGGTGCTGCTGGCCATCCTTGGAGGCATGTCAGTCTTTGGCGTGCTGGGCATCATCTACGGCCCGCTGATCGTCACCGCCTTTCTCACCTTGACCGAAATCTATTTCCGAGAATACAAGCCGTTGCCGGAGGCGTAGCGTTGTGGCGAAGTGCAGCCTTAGGCAGCAGTTTCGGGCTTGCAAGAAAAAATACGGATTTTAAATATTTTCAAATGCGGTTCAATAGCAAATATCCATGATTGCATTTTATTATCATTGATAATTCGCAAGTCACTGTTTCCGCCTGTTGTGTTGAATTTTACAGTGCAAACTCAACAAGATTATTCCAACTTATCTTGATATAGTTTTATGTCTGAATTTAATCTCGTTCGTTATCCGGTCATGCCGCTGCGGGACATCGTCCTCTTTCCCGGCATGATCGCCCCGCTGGTTGTTGGCCGCAAGCATTCCATCCGCGCCTTGGAGCACGCGATGGAGCAGCGTTCGCTGATTTTCATCGTCGCGCAGAAAGACGCGGGTGTCGATGAGCCGCAGGCTGCTGACCTCCACCGCTTCGGCGTGCTGGCGACGGTCATTCAGCTTCTTCGTCTGCCGGATGGCACCATCAAGGCATTGGTGGAAGGCAAACGCCGGGCCGCCGCCGCCGCCTACATCGAGTTGAGCGACTTTCTCCGCGCCGATCTGGCCGAACGGCCTGACACCGATGCCGACAATGCGGAGCTGCCCGCCTACAGCCGCGAACTGCGCCGCACCTTTGACCAGTACGTCAAGGCGGGCCGCCAGAAAATTCCGGCGGAGATTGTCAAGGTTGCGGCAGTGATGGAAAACCCAGCCCGGCTGGCCGACCTGCTCTGCGCCCATGTTCAGCTTCCGGCGGCGGACAAGCAGGAGCTGCTGGAAAGCCTGTCTCTGCCGGACCGCCTGCGCCGCCTGATTGAGCTGCTGTGCCGGGAACTTGAGCTGGACGAGCTGGAGAAATCCATCGAGACCAAGGTGCGCAAGCGGCTGGCCGACAATCAGCGCAACTACTATCTCGGCGAGAAGGTCAAGGAAATCCAGCAGGAGATGGGGCATGTCCCCGACGATCACAGCGAGTTGCAGGAGGCTTTAGAAAAAAAAGACCTGCCGGAGGCGGCGCGGGAAAAGGCGATGAAGGAGCTGAACAAGCTCAAGGCCATGCCGCCGATGTCCGCTGAAAGCACGGTGGTGCGCAATTATTTGGATGTGATCATCAATCTGCCGTGGCACGAGAAAAGCGAGGCCAAGATTGACATTGAGGAGGCCGAGCGCATCTTGGATGAGGATCATCACGGCTTGAAAAAGGCCAAAGAGCGCATCCTCGAATATTTGGCCGTGCAGGCGCAGGTGGAGAAGATACGCGGGCCGATCATCTGCCTTGTCGGCCCGCCCGGCGTGGGCAAGACCTCAATCTGCAAGTCCATCGCCAGAGCGATGAACCGAAAATTTGTCCGCCTTTCGCTCGGCGGGGTGCGCGACGAGGCGGAGATTCGCGGTCATCGCCGCACCTACATCGGGGCCATGCCGGGCAAGATCATCCACGCCATGCAGCGGGCCGAGGTGATCAATCCGGTCTTCTGTCTTGACGAGGTGGACAAGATGAGCATGGATTTTCGGGGCGATCCTTCCGCCGCCCTGCTGGAGGTGCTTGACCCGGAGCAGAACAGCGCGTTCAACGACCATTATTTAGATCTGGATTACGATCTCTCCGAGGTTTTCTTCATCGCCACAGCCAACAATCTCCACGCCATTCCGCTGCCCTTGCAGGACCGGATGGAGATCATCCGCCTGAGCGGCTACACCGAGGAGGAGAAGTTGCGCATCGCCCAGGAGTATCTCGCGCCCAAGCAGATGGAGCGCAACGGCTTTGCGCCCGGCGACATTGACTTCACCCAAGAGGCGGCAATGGAAATCATCCGCCGCTACACCCGCGAGGCTGGGGTGCGCGATCTGGAGCGGACAGTAGCCTCGGTCTGCCGCAAAGTGGCCCGCGACCGCCTAAAAAAGAAGGAACCGGAGCGGCAATATCAGCTCACTGCCGCGTCGGTGGCTGAATATCTTGGCGCGCCCAAGCACCGCTACGGTCTGGCGGAAAAAGAGGATGAAATCGGCATGGTGACCGGCCTGGCCTGGACGGAGGTCGGCGGCGAGCTGCTGCAAATTGAAACCGCCCTCATGCCCGGCACCGGCAAGCTGACCATCACCGGCAAACTGGGCGAGGTGATGCAGGAATCGGCGCAGGCCGCCTTGGCTTACGTGCGCTCGCGGGCCGTGCGGCTGGGTCTTGATCCCGGTTTTTATCAGAAATTGGATATTCACGTGCACGTGCCGGAAGGGGCGATTCCTAAAGACGGGCCGTCCGCAGGCATCACTATCGCCACTTCGCTGGTTTCTGCTTTGCTCAAAGTGCCGGTTGACCGCCAGCTTGCCATGACCGGGGAAATCACCCTGCGGGGCCGGGTGCTGCCCATCGGCGGCCTGACCGAGAAGCTGCTCGCGGCCCGCCGGGGCGGCATCGTCCGCGTGATCATCCCCAAGGAGAACAAGCGCGATCTGGAGGAGGTGCCGGAAAAAGTGCGCGGCAGCTTGGACATCACCTTGGCCGAGCACGTGGATGAAGTCCTCAGCCGCGCCCTGCTCCTGCGCGAAGGCGAGGAGCTGTTCCACGATACGCCCTTGAACATGACAGTGCCGCCTGCACTCATCACCGTGCCTGCCGCAGTTCCGGCGCAGCACGCTTGAGCGCGTTTTTTGCCGTCTTTGTTTTTTTTTAATTGACGGGCGGCGCGGATTCTGGTAAATAGTGTGCACCATTTGGTGCGGGCGAATAGCTCAGCTGGGAGAGCATCGGCCTTACAAGCCGAGGGTCACAGGTTCGATCCCTGTTTCGCCCACCAAATTTCCGGGGTCGTAGTTCAGTCGGTTAGAATGCCGGCCTGTCACGCCGGAGGTCGCCGGTTCGAGCCCGGTCGGCCCCGCCAGGAAGATCAGGGAGTTAGAATAGAAATATTCTAACTCCCTTTTTCTTTTTCGCCATCAATGGCGGTAAGCCAAGATGAAAAAATATTCTTAATTTCCTTAAGTTGACCTGTAACCGTGCTCCTTTTGCTCTTTATAGACTGGTTACTCCATAAAGGGTTGCACATTAGGTTGCTTGGCTATATCTGAATAATTCGGAAGCATTCACGGGTAACTTCAAGTGACGGCAGAAGTTAAATTTCTGCCGCCCAAAATTACATGTATGAGTAGCCGACTGGGGAATCGTCCTGTTTTTTGGCGATCAGCGCGTTGGTGACGGTGTCAAAAAGCTGCTGTGCGCCGCTGTAGCCGAGATGGAGAATACGCTGGCCGCCGACGCGGTCGTGAATCGGGAAACCGACCCGGATGAGCGGAATGTTCAGCTTGCGGGCCAGCGGATAGCCTTTCGAGTGGCCGACAATCAAATCCGGCGCAAGGCTTTCGGCAATTTCTGCAATATCAAAGAAGTCCGCGCCCTCATGCACCTGCGGCGGCGAGGCGAGGATGTCGCCCGTGACTTCGGCAATCGCTGCGGCCAGCTTGCCTGATGTGCCGCCGGAGGCGCAGAGCACCGGCACGATGCCGATTTCCGCCAAGAAGGCGGTCAGGCCGACAACCAAATCCTCTTCGCCGTAGATGACGGCCTTCTTGCCGAAGACATACTTGTGGCCGTCCACGTAGGCATCCACCAAGCGGCCACGCTCCTTGCGGTATTTATCAGGAATGGGCAGGTCGCTCAGGCTGAAAAGCAGCTCGAAAAAGCGGTCGGTCTCGCCGATGCCGACAGGCAGACCAAGCCGGTAATGGCTGCCGCTGAATTTCTCCTTCAAGGCCAGGCCGCCGCTCAGTTTGTCGTTCAGGGTGCGGCCAAACTCGATGGTCGCCCGGCTGCGGCCCATCGCGTCAATGGCCGCCAAGGGTGTGCCGCCTTTGGCGATCTTTTCATATTCAAGCAGGGCAGGGCCGTCCATGGTCTCGGAGAGATCAGGCAGCATGGTGCAGTTGAGGCCGAAATCCTCCATGATCTCCTTGAGCAGGCGGTAATCCGCCGAGGAGACAAAGCCGGGCAGCAGATTGACCGTCTCGCTGCGCGGCCCGCCCTTGGCCCGCTGCTCGATCACCGCCCGCACCGCGCCGTGAAAGCCCTCCATATGTGTGCCCGCGTAGCTCGGCGTGGCGACATGGACGAACTCCGGCAGCCCTTCCGAGCCTTCGGTGTCCTTGGCGTATTCGAGAAGATAGCGGACCACGTCGTCGCCGATGGTTTCGGTCAGACAGGTGGTGGCGATGCCGATCAGCGCAGGCCGGTATTTCGCGGCCACGTTGGTCAGGCCCAGCTTGAGGTTCGGCCCGCCGCCATAGATGGCGTTCTTCTCCGACAGCGAGGACGAGGCGATGTCTATTGGCTCGTTGTAATGGCTGATGATGTAGCGGCGCATGTAGGTGGCGCAGCCCTGCGAGCCGTGCAGATACGGCACCGCGCCCTCAATGCCCTTGAAGGCTAAACAGGCTCCCAGCGGCCTGCACAGCTTGCAGGCGTTGGTGGTCGAGATGTAGTCGGGATGCGGCTTGCTCATGATGGCTCCTTGAAAAAAGATTGGCACAATGGGTGTTGCAACCCTTGTGCCAAGGAGCAGCTTCGCCGCTAATCCTGATTTTTCAGGCAATTGAATATCTGCGCGCGGCAGGGGCGGCGGAAAAGAATGTCAGCTTGCTGACAAAAAAAGGATGCGCTTTGCATTTTTGCAGCATTCTGACGCTCAGGCTGCGGCCAAGATTTTTTCCAGCAACAGCCGGGGTGCATCCTCCAGCCCTTCGCGGACAGCCAGCACCGGCTGGCCCGCCCGCTCGGTCTGGCGCAGCACAGCGGAATCCGGGAAAAAAGCGGCAGGCTCCTCGCCCAGCTCGGCGCAGAGGAAAGCGCGGTCCGCCTCGGACTGCACCAAATTGCCGACAAAGAAGATGCGGGGAATCCCGACATCCTTTGCCATCTGCTTGATTTTTAAGGCGGTGCGCACCCCGGATTTTGAGGGAATGACCACGATCAGCAGACAGTCGGCCCCGGCCACCGTGCCGCGCCCCAGATGCTCAACTCCGGCCTCCATGTCCACCAGCACAACTTCCTTGGCTGTGAGGAGCATTTTTTTCAGCATTTTGCGCAGGACATGGTTTTCCGGGCAGGCGCAGCCGCCTTCCGCTGTCTGCACCGCGCCGAGGATCATCAGGCGCAGGCCGTCCTGCTCCAGCATGAAATCGCGCAGCAGATCGTTCACTTCCGGGTTGAGATTGTAGAAGGGCGAGCCTGCGCTTTTGCCCGCCCGTTCGGCCAGCAGCTTGCCCATCTCGGCAATGGGCCGAACATCTCCCGACCCGGCTATGCCCAAAGTCTGGGCCATGTGCGGGCTGGGATCCGCGTCAATCACCAAAACCTCGCGCCCCTGCCGTCTCAGCTCTCCGGCCAGCAGGGCCATGATGGTGGTCTTGCCCACCCCGCCTTTGCCGCTCACTGCGATTTTCACTGTCGTCCCTCCTGATTCCCTTGCCCTGCCTCAGCAGAGTGGTTACTATTATTCTGAGATAAAAACACGGAAGCGCATCATCCGCAACCCATTTTCACAAGGAGGGCTGTACATGGAAACAAAATACAACTACGCAACTGGCGCACTGCCTGCCGCCAAAGCGCGGCAGGAAGCCTCAACCGTCTTTTTGGCCAAGGTCTTCAACTGGATGGCCGCAGGTTTGGGCCTGACCGGCATAGTCGCCTGGCTGACCGCGAGCACGGGCTTGTTCTACACACTCCGCCCGCTATTCCTGCCCTTGGTCTTGGTTGAGCTGGGATTAGTTTTCTACCTCTCCGCCCGGATTGAAAAAATCAAGGCCTCCACCGCCGCCTTCCTGTTTTTCGGCTACGCCTTCCTTAACGGCCTGACGCTGTCGGTAATTTTCCTCGTTTACAGCGGCGCGTCCATCGCTGGCACCTTCGTGATCACCGCCGCGATGTTCTTGGCCATGTCGGTCTATGGCTTGGTGACAAAACGCGACCTCGCCGGGCTGGGCGCATTCATGTTCATGGGCCTGATCGGCATCATCATTGCCTCCATCGTCAATATCTTCTTGGCCAGCCCAATGATCCACTGGATGATTTCCCTGATCGGCGTGCTGGTCTTCGTCGGCCTCACCGCCTACGATGTGCAGAAGATCAAAGAGATGGGCGGGCAGGGCATCATGAACCAAGGCGGAGAGGCGGTGCAGAAAGGCGCGGTCATCGGCGCACTGGCCCTGTACTTGGACTTCATCAACCTCTTCCTGATGCTCCTCCGCTTCTTCGGCGGCAGCCGCGACTGAGCGCAGCCTTCATCCCGCTTGAGCACGACCGGCCTGCGGGCCGGTTTTATTTTGACACCGTCCTCCTGCGCTTGGCCGCAGGCTTCTTTTCCGCAACCCACTGCTTGGAGCGCATCAACATGGTCTTTCCCGAATACCGTCCCCGCCGGATGCGGCAGAATGAGAACTTCCGCGCCATGATCCGCGAAACCCGGCTGGCCCCGGAGCAGCTTGTTTATCCGCTCTTTGTCATGCCCGGCAAAGGCAAAAAGGAGGAGGTCTCCTCCATGCCCGGCGTGTTCCGCCAGACTGTGGATCAGCTCAAGAAAGAGGCCAAGGACTGCTTGGATGCCGGTGTGCGGTCGGTGATTCTTTTTGGCCTGCCGGAGAAAAAGGACGCGGTCGGCTCCGGCGCACATGCCAAGAACGGCATCGTTCAGCAGGCGATCAAGGAGCTGAAGAACACCGCGCCGGATATCACCGTCATCACGGATGTTTGTCTCTGCGAATACACCGACCACGGCCACTGCGGCTGCTTGGTTGGCAAGGAGGTGGACAACGACGCAACCTTGGAGATTCTCGCCAAGACCGCGCTTTCTCATGCCCAAGCCGGGGCGGACATGGTCGCACCGTCAGATATGATGGACGGGCGGGTGAGCGAAATCCGCAGCACGCTGGACGAGAATGATTACCACAACGTGCCGATAATGTCCTACGCGGTGAAATACGCCTCAGCCTTCTACGGCCCCTTCCGCGATGCCGCTGATTGCGCACCGCAGTTCGGCGACCGCCGCAGCTATCAGATGGACCCGGCCAACAGCCGCGAGGCACTGCGCGAGGCTACATTAGATGTGGACGAGGGCGCGGACATTCTGATGGTCAAACCGGCGGTGGCGTATTTGGACATCATCAGCCGCCTGCATGACGAATTCGACCTACCTATCGCGGCTTATCACGTCAGCGGGGAATACGCGATGATCAAGGCTGCGGCGGCCAAAGGCTGGATTGACGAGCAGCGGGTCATGGCCGAAACGCTGCTTTCGATCAGGCGGGCCGGCGCGGACATCATCCTGACGTATTTCGCCAAAGACATGGCGAAGCTGCTGCGGGGTTAGAAACCGCTAAATTTCGACGGCGGGCGAGGCAGCGTAGTTGTCTGCCTCGCCCGTCTGCGTTCACATTCTCTCCGGCGCACTCACCCCAACTAACCGCAGCCCATTCCCCAGCACCGTCTTGATGCCTCGGCAGAGGCATAGCCGCGCTGCTGTGAGCTGCGGATCGTCGGTCATCACCTTGTGCTTGTTGTAGAAGGAATGGAACTGACCGGCCAGCTCCATCAGGAAGAAGATGACCCGGTGCGGGGCCAGATCGTTGGCCGCGTCCACGACCAAGCCCGGATAAGCGGCTAAGGTCTTGAGGAGCTGATATTCCTCCGCCTCCTTGAGCAGGCTCAAGTCCGTGCTGACAGGCTCTGGCAGGGCAATGCCGCGCTCTTCCGCCAGCCGCTCGATGGAGCAAAGCCGGGCGTGGGCGTATTGCACATAATAGACCGGATTTTCCTGGCTCTGCGCCTTGGCCAGCTCCAGATCAAACTCTAATTGGGCATCGGCCTTGCGCATCAGGAAGAAGAAGCGCAGCGCGTCGGTGCCCACCTCGTCCACCAGCTCGTCCACCGTAATGAAGGAAGCCTTGCGGGTGGACATTTTCACCTGCTTGCCGCCGCGCATCAGGGTGACAAACTGGTGCATGACCACCTGCACCTTGGATTTGTCGTAGCCGAGCGCCTCAACTCCGGCCAGCACATCCGGCACGGTGGCGATGTGGTCTGAGCCGAACACATTGACCATTTTCTCAAAGCCGCGCCGGAACTTCTCGCGGTGATAGGCGATGTCCGGCAGGCGGTAGGTCGGCTCGCCGGTGTTCTTGATGATCACCCGGTCCTGCGCCTGGCCGAACGCGCTGGTCTTGAACCAGGTCGCGCCCTCCTGCTCATAGACCAGCCCTTTCGCCCGCAGCTCGGCCACCACGTCCTCAATCAGGCCGTTTTCGTAGAGGCTGTGCTCGTTATAGTAGGAATCGAAGACGATGCCGATGCGCTTCAGGGTCGCGTCAATGTCAGCAAAAATCGCCTCCTGCGCCCGCTTGCGGAAGATGTCCAGCTCCGCGTCCTTGAAACCGTCGCCCGCCTCGTCAATCATCGTCTGGGCGATGTCGTACATGTAGCCGCCCTGATAGCCGTCTTCCGGGAATTCATTCGGCAGGCCGAGCTTTTCGAGATAACGCGCTTTGAGCGACGCGCCGAGGACGCGCATCTGCCGCCCCGCGTCGTTGAAGTAATATTCGCGGGTTACATCGCCGCCAATCGCGGCCAGCAGGCGGGCAAGGCTGTCGCCGAGCACCGCGTTGCGGCCATGCCCGACCGTGAGCGGGCCGGTGGGGTTGGCGCTGACAAACTCCACCATCACCTTCATGCCCTTGCCCGCAGTGCTGAGGCCGAATTGCTCGCCCTGCTCCGCAATCGGCGCGAGCGCGGAACTCCAGACCGCCGGGTTGAGGAAGAGGTTGACAAAGCCCGGCCCGGCGATTTCCACCTTGTCAAGCAGGGCGGCTTCCTGCCGGAGCAGCGTGGCTATCTGCTCGGCGACCTCACGGGGCTTGTGCCGCTCCTTGCCCGCGACGATCATGGCGAAATTGGTGGCGAAATCGCCCTGGCCCTCGTGCTTGGGCGTTTCCAAATTGTAGCAACCGGCAGCGGCGGCAGACCAGAGCTGCTGCTCCACGCCCTGCTCGAAGCAGTGGTCAAGAAGGTTTTTCAGTCGTGTTCGGATCATGAGGAATGTTCGTTGGTGTCGTGGCATTGTTTTGATGGATGGCATCTATCTACCCGCCGCCCGGTGAAAGCGCAAGGGTTTTCCGGCCTGTGGGCAGGAAGTTTCCCTTGACAGAATTCGGCGTTGTTCCGTAAACAACGCTTACTCCGCCAGCGGCAGATGACAGGCATCCAGCAGCTCGGCCACCCGCTGATGAAGAAGCGCGGCCAGTTCCTGCTTGTCCTTGGCTTTGAAGCCTGCTGTCGGCAGCGGCTGGCCGATGCGCAGCACCACTTCGCCGCCCCGTGAGAGCAGCTTCCCCTTGGGCAGCGCCTGATGCGTGCCGTTGAAGCCCACCGGCACCAATTCCACCCCGGCCTTGACCGCCAGCATCACCGCGCCGGTTTTGAACGGCTGCAAGCGTCCGTCCAAGCTGCGCGTGCCTTCCGGGAAGAGAATGACCGAGCTGCCTTCGGCGATGCGCTGGGCCGCGTCATTGAGGCTCCGCACCGCCTCCCTGCCGTGCGAGCGGTCAATGGGAATGTAATCCACCGCCCGCATTGCCGCGCCGAAAACAGGTATTTTGAACAGCTCCTTCTTGGCGATCCAGCGGTAGTCATGCCGGATGTAGCCGGAAAAGGCCATGATATCGGCCATGCTGCAATGGTTGCCGATGAAAATGTAGGGTTTGGCCGGATCTAAATCGTCGCCGCCCTCGACCCGCACCCGGATATTGGCGATCCGGCAGAGCAGCCGCCCCCAAGTGCGCGGAAAAAACTGCGCCTTGGCCTTGGATTTGCGGAACCAGCGCACGTCAGCTATCGCGCCAAGACAGACGACGGCGGTCAACGGCGGAATAGTGAGCAGGGCCAGAAGGCCGCGCAAAAATTGCAGTAGAGACATGAGGTCACGTTCAGGAATCGTCATCGGCAGGCTCGGAGCTTGCTTCCGCCGTCAGCTCGTCCGTTTGCAGCAGGGAGTACCACGGCGTGAGGGAATCGGCATGAATGCTGCCGAGCAGCTCGTCAGGATGCCGGATGAAATCGTTGGCCAGCTCGTTGCCGACGAACTGGTCGCGGAAGCGGGTGATCAGGTTGAGATGCGCCCAGCGGGTCAGGTAGTAGATAACCAATTTCGGCAGGCGGGTATAAATGTCCTCGTCCGGGGCTGGATCAACGTAGCTGGAGCGGCGCAGCTTCTCGGTCGCAACAGTCTGGGACTGATAGACATTTTTAAGAAACATGTACTCCGGCGGCAGGCGGGCGGTGATGCCGAACCAGTTCAGCACGCCAGCCACCCGCTCCAAGAAGAATTTTCCAGTGATGACCAAGGGATAGGGCACATAAATTTCACGCGGCAGCTTGACCTCCAAATAAGCCCGGATGGTCAGAATCAAATCGTCCAAGGCTACTGGCTCTGGGTCGGCGAAATGGTACGTCTGGCCGGAGAACTCCTTGCGGTTCAGGAGGACGTGGTGGACAAAATGCGGAATCTTCGCCGCGTTGGTGTAGGAGTGCTTCACCCCGCGCTTGGTGAAGAGGAATGGCACAGCCTCGTCGGCGATGGCGAAGAGCAGGCGGTGGAAACCTTGAATTTTGTGATCGTGCTCGCCGTACACGATGGAAACGCGGATGATGGTGCAGTCCAGCCCATGATGCCGCATCATGTGCTCCAAAGTCAGCTCGGCCATCAGCTTGGATTTGGCGTAGTTGCTCAGATTGGAGGTCAGCGGCAGCTGATCTCCTTCGGCTAAGTTCTCGCCGTGCGGCAGGACGGCGGCGGAGCTGAAATGAATGTACGGGATGTTCAAGGCGCAGCAGGCCCGCGCCAGATTGACGCTGCCAAGGTAGTTGACCTCAAAAGCGAGCTGCGCGTCTGAGTCCAGCGAGGCCATTGCCGCGTTGATGACAAAATCCGGTTTAGCCCGCTTGAGATAGGTGATGATGTCCTGCGCGTTGCGGACGGACAGCTTCTTTGAACTGGGGGCGCGGATGTCGAAATCATCCGGAGCTTGGGTCTTGAAATAATATGCGAGGGTGCCGCCGATCAGGCCGGAGCCGCCGATCAGCACACCGAGACTACGTTTCTTTTGTGAGGGCGCCTGAGCCATATCGTCGTGGATGAAGCTGCTGTGTCGGATAGGTGCTTACTCCTTTAGCATGTTTTTTCGCAAAAATCATCTTTTTTCCAAGCAAAGGCAGGAAAACTGCCGGAACAAAGGCGGTGCGCAATGTTGCAGGCAGAAAACAAGCCTTGTTGAGAATCATTCTCATTTTGTTTTGCAAACAGCATTTTTATCAGCACCCCGGACGAAATATCTTTTGACAAAACAGCCCCGCTCTAATTAAGATGGATGAATTTCTTGGCCGGAAATCTCCCGGGGGAGAGAAGCGCAGCCTCTTACTGTTCAGGCCGTGCGGCATCTGCGGGCAACGTGCAAGGAATGCTCATGAAAAAAGTATTGCTGGTTGACGACGACGAGGTAGTTCACGAGCTGATCAACACCACGCTGAGCAAATACAGCGGCATTTTTGAGCTGGTCCATGCTTACGATGTCAAAGGCGCGGTCGCGGTTTTAGAGCGCGAAGAAATATCCCTGATCATTACCGATCTGGTCATGCCGGGCGGCGACGGCTTCCAGCTCCTTGCCCAGATTCATGACAAGCATGGGGACATCCCCTGCATCGTCATGACCTCCTACGAGCTGCCGGAGCTGCAGGAGCGGCTGGAAGGCAAGGCCTTGCAGATTTTTAAAAAGCCGGTCATGGCGCAGGAGCTGGCTGAGGCGATTTTGCGCGGCCTGAAAACCCAGCCGAAAAAAGGCGGTCTCGGCGAATTTTCAGTGGTCGGCATCGTTCAGCTCATGGAGACCGAAGGCACCACCTGCCGCCTTGATGTCCACAAGTCAAGCGATCACCGCGACATCAACCAGTGCATCGAGCGGAACTGCAAGGAATACCGGGGCTGCCTGTATCTGGTGCAGGGCACGATTCATGATGCGGTCTGCGGCAAGCTGGTTGGTGAGGAGGCCGCTCTCAAACTCCTGAGCATGGAGGGCGTGCAGGTCAGCAGCAGCCTCCTGGACAGCAAAAATCTTGTCCGGCGGGTGCATAAGAGCAACCAGAATCTGCTCATCAACGCGATGATACAAAAAGATCATCAGTGCGGCGAGGAGGAAGACCAAGAGCCGCAGCAGCAGAAGCTGCTTGACGAGGGCATCCGGCTTTGCGAGCGGCTGGAATTCGCTCAGGCTCAGAAGTCGCTGATGGCCTTTGTTAAAGATAATCGCCAGAATGCGCAAGGCTGGCTCTGGCTCTCGCGGGCGGTGACGGAGCCGAAGAAAATCAAAGCCGCTTTGGCTGAAGCCTACCGCTTGGAGCCGGAAGACGCGGATGTGCTTGAAGATGTGGAGAAAGCCCGGCTGCTCGGCAGCGCGGGCGCGACAGCGGACCTGAAAGTCAGCCGCTGTCCGTTCTGCTACGCCCCGCTGGAGCCGCAAGCGACGGGCTGCGCCTTCTGCAAGGCCAGCCTGCTGACCGAGTCGTCTTCTTTGGCCAAGCTCGATATCTGCGCTGTTGAACAGCGGCTGATCCGCCAGGCGGTCATGCGTTTTGAACGGGTGCTGGCCGCTGAAGTCAATCCGAAAATTCTTTTCTACGCTGGGGCGGCCTATCTGAATCTGAACGATTTCGACAAGGCTCTGACCTACTTTGATCTGCTGATGCCGATCATTCAGGTGGACAGCCGCCATCAGAAGGTGGCCAATCAAGTTTCGCAGATTGTCGAGCACATCGCCGCCAGCCAGAAGATGGAGGAGCGCGGCCAGCGGCCTGAGGTCAAAAAAGAAAAGCAGATCATTGACAACCAGGCCAACAAGCGGACAATTCTGGTTGTCGAGGACAGCCCCACCACTCGCAAGGTGGTCAAGATGACGCTGCAAAGCGGCGGCTTCCGGGTCATTGAGGCGGTGGACGGCGTGGAGGCTCTGAGCAAGCTCAATGACGACCGGCCCGACATGGTGCTGCTGGACATCATGCTGCCGAAAATTGACGGCTACAAAATTCTCTCCATTCTCAAAAAAAATGGCGAGACCAAAGATATTCCTGTGGTCATGCTGACCAGCAAGAACGGAATTATAGACAAGGTCAAAGGCCATCTCTCTGCCGCCAGTGCCTACCTGACCAAGCCTTTCAAGCCGGCGGAGCTGATCAGCGTGGTCAGTTCCATTTTGGATAAAAATGCGTCGTCAGAATCGGCGCAGGGCTGAAAGGCGGCCCCCAGTCACCTCTTAATGTCAAAAAAAAGGAAGAATTATGGCAAAAAAACTGCTGATCGTTGACGACAGCCCCACCGAACTGAAGCTGATCACCGATGTGTTCAACGGCAAGGACTATGCCATTGTCACAGGGGTTGACGGCGAGGAAGGCGTGGCCAAGGCGAAGTCGGAGAAGCCGGATTTGATTATTCTTGATGTGGTCATGCCGAAGATGAACGGCTTCCAGGCCTGCCGGACGATCAAATCCGAGCCTGCGACCGAAGGAATTCCGATCATCATGCTGACCAGCAAGAACCAAAAATCCGACGAGTTCTGGGGCAAGAAGCAGGGTGCAAATGTTTACCTGACCAAGCCCTTTGACGCGGCGGAGCTGCTCAACGCCGTCACCGGCCTGCTCGCCTGAGCCAGATGGCTTCCGTCCAGTCCGATCTGGCCGCCCTGCTCTCCGCCATTGATCAGGAGATCGCCGCAGAGCTGCGTGATGAGCAGCTCCAATCCGGTATTTCCAGCGCGGCGCAAACAGCGGAGGAGATCGGCAGGCATCTCTGTTTCACGCTGGCCGGGCAGCATCTGGCCGTGCCGCTCTCTCAAGTTCTGGAAGTCGGCGAGCTGGAGACCGTGCGCCCGCTGCCCTTTCTCCCGGATTGGACGGAAGGGGTGACGAATATTCGCGGCGAGATTGTTTCAGTCACCAATCTTGCAGTCTTTTTTCAGCTTGCTGGAAAAAGTGCCAAAAAAAGCCGGACAGCCGTCATCCTGCACGAGGGTGGCATGAAAACAGCAGCGGTGGTGGATAAAATCACCGGCACCCGTCTGCTGTACAGAAAGGAGGGGCTGGCCGTCAGCGCGGCGGCGGCTGTTCCGGCTGATTTTCTTGCCGGCCCCGCCCTGTTTATGGCTGAAAACGGCGAGAACGGACTGGATTTGTTCAACAGCGGCAAGCTGCTCGCCGCTCTCAGGCTGCAATGAACTCCCTCAACCACGGAGCAGGCAGATGGACGAAAGCATCGCGGCTGAATTCCTGAGCGAGGTGGAAGGCTATTTGCCGGAGCTGCGCGGCTGTCTCCATGCCCTGAAGAATGATTCGGGCGACCGGACGGCGGCAGAGGAGCTGCACCGCATTGTCCACACCATCAAGGGCGCGGCGGCGATGGTCGGTTTTGATGATTTGAGCAAAACCGGTGCCTTGCTTGAACAAATCATGGAGCAGGTGCTGGAGTCTGGCCTGCGCATGGATGAGGTGCTGATCAGCCTGTTCAGCGACACCGCGCAGCGGATTGATGCCTTCTGCACCCTGCGCAGCGTGGGCGAGGAGGGCAGCGACAGTCTGCATCAAGAGACACGGGCCGCGTTTGCCGCCAAAGGCCGCCTGCCCGCGCCGCCAGAGGAGGAAAGGCAGCTTGAAAGAACACCGCAGCCGGACAGCGAAAGCGAAGGAACAGACGATTCAATCGCTGGCATCCTTGATCAGCTGCTCTCGGTGACGGACAGCGCATCTGCGGCGACGGCGGCTGATGAGTTGTTTCTCAGTGAAACCTGTGAAGAACACGAGGAACAGCCAGTCGCGCCAAGTTATGCTGTTGATCCAGAGCTGCTGGAATGCTTTGCTGAAGAGACCGACGAGCATCTGGAAAATATCCGCCTTCAGCTGAAGCGGCTGCGGACCGCAGTGCAGGGCGAAACTCCGCTTTCAGACGAGCTGCGCGAAAGCCTGCATCTGCTGCGCCGCTCGGTGCATACCCTGAAAGGGGCGGCGGCGGTGATCGGCATTGAGTCCGTGGCCGCGTGGGGCCGTGTGGTTGAAGATTTCCTCGACTGGCTGCACGACGAGGCCCAGGCTTTGTCGCCGCAGGCGGTGGCCGCTGCGCAAGATGGCTGCGATCTGCTGGCCGTGCTGGCTGAAGACCCAGCCTGCGCTCCTGCCGAGGAGCAGCGGGCGGCGGCGGAGCAGTTTGCCCAGATTAGAGCCGCAGGCTGTGCTGTTCCGGCTGAAGACGCGGCAGACACGCCGCCGACGGAAGAGCTGTCCGCCGCAGAGGATGACTTTTTCGCGGAAAAACCCAGTGCTGCCCCGCCGCTTTTTGAGGAGCTGTTTGCAGAGGCTGAAGAAGAGCCTGAAGCGGCCAGCGACTTGTTTTTTGCGGAGGCTGCCGCGTCGGAGCAGGCCGTTCCTGCGGAAGAAGACCTCTTCGCCGGGCAGCCGCCAGAGGAACCTCTGTTCGAGGAACTTTTTTCTGCGGTTGCACCGAACGAGACTGAAGCCAGCGACGACAGCCTTTTTCCGCCCGCAACGTCTGCGGACGAAAGTTTGTTTGCTGCCGCGCCGCCGTCTGCTTCTCCTGCGGCGGAAGAGCCTGTTGCTGACACACTGGCGGCCATTGATCCAGAACTGCTGGAATGCTTTGCGGAAGAAACCGCCGAGCATCTGGAGAACATTGATCTTCAGCTCAAGCACATCGCCGCAGTTGCCAGCAAGGAGACCGAGCTTTCTGAGCCGTTGCGCGAAAATTTGCACTCGCTGCGCCGCTCGGTGCACACGCTGAAGGGCGCGGCGGCGGTGATCGGCATCAAGCCGGTGGCAGCGTGGGGCCATCAATTCGAGGATTTCCTCGATTGGCTGCACGACGAATCGCCGACGATAGGGGCGAATGCGGTGGCCGCCATGCAGGACGGCGCGGACCTGCTCGCCCGGATTTCCGAGCAGCCCAACACCCCAGTCGCTGCCCGGCAGCAGGAGCTTGCCGCCCGTTTCCAGCACATCATGACTGCGCCGCCTTCGCCTGTCGCGGAAGTGGCACCCGCTGTGTCCGCCTCTGCTGCGCAGCCGGAGACGGCTGACCTGCCTTCCGCCGCAGAGGCGGACGTTTTTTTTGCTGAAGAACCGCCGCCGGACGAGCCGCTGCTTGATGAGCTGTTTCCGGCTGCCGCTGCGCCTGCCGAAGAAATTTTCCTCCCGGAACCAGCAGCCGCTTCTCCCAAAACTGAGGCAAGCGGGACAGAGGCGGTTGATCCAGAGCTGATGGCCTGCTTCACCGAGGAGGCTGCCGAGCATCTCGAAAATATTGACCAGCAGCTCAGGCTGCTGGCGGCGCAAACAACCGACGGCGGGACAGCCCTGTCTGAGCCGCTGCGCGACAAGCTGCACTCGCTGCGCCGCTCGGTGCATACCTTGAAAGGCGCGGCGGCGGTGATCGGCATTGAACCAGTGGCGGCGTGGGGGCACGAGTTCGAGGATTTCCTCGACTGGCTGCACGACGAATCGCCAACACTGGGGCCGCAGGCAGTCGCGGCCATGCAAGACGGCGCAGACCTGCTGGTGAAAATCACCGAACATCCGGCCCAAGAGCTTGTCGAGAAAAAGGCGGCGGTCGCAGCCCGCTTCCGCAGCGTCATGGCGGGAGAGGCCGTTGAATTGCCTCCTGCGCCTGCTGAGAGGCTGCCAGAGCCGGAAATTGTTTCTGAAGCTCCGCCAGCGCAGAAAGAAACCGCAGCCGAAGCGGCACCTGCGCCGCCGGTTCCGGCCAATGAGCCGCAGCAGCCAAGCGGGGTGCGGCGGGTCAACACCTTGCGCGTAGAGATCGGCAAGATTGACCAGGTGGTCGGCCTCAGCGGCGACATGGTCATCAACCTGAGCAGCTTTGAAGCCTCAATGGCGGCGATGGGCGGCACCCTCAACGAGCTGGGCATGATCCTTCAGCGCCTGAAGAGCATCAACCACAGCTTGGAGGCGGGCTACGAGCTGGCCACCATTCCGTATCTGCGCGGCGCGGGCGAGGCGGGCGGCGGTCTGACCGAGGACTTTGATCCACTGGAGATGGACCGCTACTCCGAGCTGAACATCCTCATCCGCTCCTTGAGCGAGGCGGTCAGCGACCTCGACTCAATCATGGCCCAGAGCGCGCTGGAAAACGTCGCCTGGCAGAAGACGGTTGAGCGGCAGGCGCGGGTTCTGAAAGACATTCAGAATAAAATGATCGGCCTGCGCATGACCCCGCTTTCGGTGCTTTCCGCCCGGATGCACCGCACCGTGCGCGAGGCCGAGCGCAGCACCGGCCATCCGGCCCAGCTCGTTTTGGAAGGCGAGTCGATCATGATGGACACCCGCGTCTGGGACACCATGGCTGACGCGCTGATGCACATCCTCCGCAACTCGGTGGCGCACGGCGGCAGCCCGGATCGGCAGCTCACCGTGCAGATCAAAGCCGAGCGGCGCGGCGGCCAGTTCTCGCTGCGGATCAAGGACGACGGCAAGGGTCTTGACTACGAAGCGATCCGCGCCAAAGGCATGAAGCTCTATCCGCTGGAGCGCGTCGGCAGCATGAACGACGAGAAGCTGGCCGCGCTGATTTTCCGGCACGGCTTCTCCAGCGCGGGTTCGATCAGCAATATCGCCGGACGCGGCGTGGGCATGGACGTGGTGCGCGACGCGGTCGAGCTGCTCAACGGCTCGATAGAAATTGCCTCGGCGCGGGGGCAGGGAGGGCTGGAGCTGCTCATCCGCCTGCCAGTTGCCGTGGCCCAGCTGCATGCGGTTTTAGTCCGGCTGGCCGGGCAAATTTACGCAGTGCCGATGCACGACATCAGCAGCGCGGCGCGGGTGCGGCCAGAGGAGCTTGTCAGCAGCGAGTACGAGACCGCCAGCGGCGGACGGATGCCCCTGCTCAATCCGGCGGCTATTCCCGGCTTTCATCTTGGCGCGGTTGGCGAGACTCCGCCGGAAAGCGAGCTGGCGGTGTTGATCATTCATGCGGGCAGCAGGCAGGCCGCCTTGCTCTGCGAGCAGATCATCGGCCAGCGCGACATTGTTTTCAAGGACTTGGGCAGCCATCTGCACACCGTGCCCTGCATTGCAGGCGTGACGATTATGGGCGACGGCAGCTTGGTGCCGATCATCCAGACCGACGATTTGCTGCAAAAATGGGCCGAGCTGGCTGCGCCGGCAATTGAAGAGGCCCTTGCCGAGCAAGTTGTGGAAAAACCGCTGCAAGTGCTGGTGGTGGACGACTCAATCAGCGTGCGCAAGGTGGTCTCCAACTTCCTGCTTCAGCAGGGCTGGCAGCCGACCGTCGCCCGCAACGGCATTGAGGCCTTGGAGCGCATCCGCGAGGAGAAGCCCGACTTGGTGCTGCTGGATGTGGAGATGCCGCGCATGAACGGCTTCGAGGTGCTCCAGGCCCTGCAAAGCCAGCCCGAATTGCACGACATTCCGGTGGTCATGCTCACCTCGCGCAGCGCGGACAAATACCGCGAGAAGGCTTCCCAGCTTGGCGCACGCGGTTTCATGACCAAGCCGTTCAAGGAAGATGAGGCCATTGAACTGATTCGCAGCATGACCTCCGGGCAGATGCTGGCGGAGCTGCACGAATGAACCGCTTATCTGGCTCCGAACAATGAACATGATCTGTGTGGTGCAAGGGGGCAAGTTCCTGCTCGGCATCAATGCTGAGGCGGTGCTTGCCCGCTCTGCTTGGGCTGAGGCGGCGCAGCGGCGCAAGGCCGGAGAGAAGATTTTTCAGCTTGGCGCGCTGCTGTCGCGGCAGCCGGGCGGCGCAGTGCCACCGGACACAATTTGCTTGGAGCTACGCGGCCAGCACGAGCCGTTCTGCCTGCTGGTTGACCGGATTGTGGACGAAGCCGAGGTCATCAATCCGCCTGGCCCGCTGCCGCCAGCCTGTCCGCGCTTGGCCGCCCGGCTTTGTCCGCAGGTGACGCTTTGGGGCGACACGCCGGTGCTGCTGCTGAATCCGGCGCAAATTATCCCAGTCGCTGAGGCATTAGGCAAGGGCATCGGCCTGCTGGCGGAAGAGCCAGAAGAAACGGCGGCGCCATCTGAGCCTGAAATGAACATTGAGGAAGACGATCCGTTCTTCCCGGCAGAACAGCAAACGGCTGCGGCACCGATTGCCGAAGAAGAGCTGGATGAGCCGGAAGAAGAAGGGCCGGTTGCCTCACGTGCGGAAGGACCTGCGGCGGCTTGCGGCGGAAATGCTCAAGATCAAGAATTGCTGGCCGCAGCCGACTCCGGCAAGAAAAAATCCTCAACTATTGATGAGGAAATCTTCAAGCAGGTGATGAGCTGGACAGTCGCCCGTTTCAAGCAGAGCCGCAGCGGCGGCGAAGAGCTGCGCTTCGGCATTGAGGAGCTGCCGCCTGAATTGGCAGATATGGTGGTTGAGCAGGGACTGAGCAAGAATATCATTCAATATTTAATTGATCAGATCGTCCTTCGCTGCAAAGAAAGCGGAAAAAGCTCAGGCCGCCGCCTGCCGGGTGACAGACATGCTGGGTGAGAAAGAAAAAAAACGGGCGGACCGGAAAGCAGTGGCCGTGCGCATGGCCGGAGCCTTCGGCAAGGAGCCGACCCTGCTTTTTGCGGCCCGGCAGGCTGAAGAGGTGCTGCTGGAAGCGGAAGTGACCGTGCAGCCGCTGCCTTTTGCCCCGCATTGGCTGCTCGGCCTTTCGGTCTGGCGGCAGCAGGCCCTGCCGGTCTTTGACGCGGCTAATCTCTATGGCTTCGATCACGTCTTTGGACGGCATCTGTATCTGGTGCTGCGGGCGGCAGTCGCAGCGGAAGACGGCGGCAGACAGCTTCTGCGCTGCCTGCTCCGGGTGCCCGGCCAAATCGCCGCCCGCGAGCTGCCCGCCCAGTGCGTTCCTGCCTCGGCTGAAGAAAACGGTCTTGCTCCGGCCTTAGTCCGAGGCGTTTTCACGCATGAGGACAGCCTGCTGATCGTGCCCGACCTGCTGCCCGCGCTCTGTCCGGCGGCTGATCAACTGTTTGAACCGCCTGCGGTCTGACCGTGCGCAAATTCGTTGCAAGCAACTTTCCTGTGTAAGAAGGAGACAACATGGCAAATGCGTCGAAAGAAAAACCGGCGGAAAGAATTCTCAGCCGCGTGAAGGGGCTGAAGGCCGCAGACCTGAAAGGGCTGTTCAGCGGCTGGCGGCGGAGCATCAGAAGCAAGCTGCTGGTCTGGCTGCTGCTCATCTCTCTGGTGCCGCTGGCGGTCATCGCCTTGTTCAGCTACCGGTACTCCGCATCGGCCCTCAACAACCAGTCCTTTGAAACCCTTGAGGCGACGTTGGCGTTTGAGCATGAGGCCCTGCAAGAATATTTTTCGAGTCAGGAAAAAACCCTGATCAACCTCACCGACACCATCAACCTGTTGCAGCAGGAGTCCTTCGTCAAGCTGGCGGCAGTGCGCGACCTGCTGAAGGAAGAGATCACCAAATATCTTGAGACGCGTTACAACAACGTCCATGCCTTCGGCAGCAACCCAGAGCAGGTGGCCAACTTTGCCGTTTTTGCCAAAGGGACGGCGGCATTAGACAGCGATTTCGCCGCCTATCTGAAAGACTGGCTGAAGCAGCGCGATTTTCACTCGCTGACCCTGCTCAGTCCTGACGGCAAGGTGCTGTTCTCTACGGATGAGGCGGTCAAGCCCGGCATGGCAGTGCAGGAAAAAAGCCCGGAGCAGGAAGCCTTCGAGAAAGGAAAACAGGAGACCTCGTTTATTGACTACGGGCGGTCGTCGTTTTTAACCGACAAACTCGTCTGCTATTTCTCCACGCCTTTCAAAGTGGGCGGCCAGTCCGCCGGTGTGTTTCTGTTCCAGCTGGATGACAACTCGTTGGACTGGATCATGAAGCAGACTCCGGGTCTCGGCGAATCCGGCGAATCGTACCTCGTCGGCGCGGACGGCATGTTCCGCTCCAACTCTGTTTATTTTGAGGAATCAACTATTGCCAACCCGGCCTACATCGTGGACAGCGAAAGTGTGCTCTATGCGCTGGCCGGCGAAAACGGCGAAGAAGCCACGATCAACTATCGCGGCGACTATGTGCTGTCCACCTACACCTTGATTGAGATGTACGGCGTGAAATGGGCGCTCATGGTTGAGACCGATCAGAAGGAGACGATGGCCCCCAAGCATCTGGAGCAGCAGACGCAGGTTGATCATCTGAAACAATTGGCTGAACAAAACGGCTTTCCTGACCTGTACCTGCTCAACCCGGACGGCTATATTTTCTACTCCGCCCAAGAAAGAAAGGATCATTTCACCAACATCCTGAATGGTCCGTACTCCAGCTCCAAATTCAACGATGCCGTGCGCGGCGTGTTGGAGAAAAAAGCCCTGAAGGTCAGCGACTACGGCTTCTATGCGCCCATTGACGGCAAAGCCGCCGCCTTCATGGCCGCTCCGGTTTTGAACAAAAACGGCGAGGTCAGTCTGATCGTTGCCCTTCAGGTGCCGATTGAGCAGATCAACAAGCTGATGAGCATCCGCAGTCAGTTCGAAAAAAAATCGCAGCATCAGTTCGCAAGCGGCATCCTGGCGGCAGACACGTACTTGGTCGGCCCGGACAAGCTCTTGCGGTCGGAATCGGTTGACGCAAAGAAATACGGCGTGGACAAGGTCCTGCTCAAGGCCAAAGCTGACAGCAAGGCGGTGAATGAAGCCTTGGCGGGCCACGACGGCACGGATATCACCGTCAACAGCTTGGGCGAAAAAGTGCTGGCCTCGTGGGCGCCGTTCAAATACAACGACCTGAGCTGGGCGCTCGTCAGTGAAGTGAGCTATGACGAGGTGCATAAGCCTGTCACCAACCTGCTCCGGGTTATCGGCGTGACCGTGCTCGTCGCGATGGCCTTGATCGTGGTCGTCAGCTTGCTGGTTGCACGGGGCATGACGCGGCAGGTCGGCGAAATCGTCAAAGTCATGGGTAAAGTTGAGCAGGGCGATTACAGCGACCGGGTGCAAATCACCAGCCATGACGAGCTGGGGCGGCTGGCTGGCGACTTCAACACCATGACCGGCACCATTCAGAACCTGATCCAGACCCGCCAAGAGGAGCACGACAAGCTGAACAGCTCGATCATCCGTCTGCTGGAGGAGATCACGGTTCTTGCTGACGGCGACCTGACCATGCGGGCCACTGTGACCGACGACGTGATCGGAACGCTGGCTGACTCGCTCAACCTGATGCTCGAAAACCTGGGCCGCGCTTTCCGCAGGATTAAAGACTCGGCCTTGCAGGTTGGTTCCACCGCGAAAGTTCTCAGCTCCTCGACTGGAGAGCTGGCGGATCAGAACGACAGCCAGGCCAAGATGATCAACCAAGCGGTTGAAAAAATCGCCAGCCTGACCGAGGAAATCAGGAAAGCGGCGGAACATGCGGTGCAGTCGGCAGGCAGCTCGAAAGAGTCGAGCCACGTGGCCGAGGACGGCGCGGCGGCGGTGCGTGAGACCAGCCACGCGATGGAGGCCATCCGCAGCAACGTGCAGAACACCGCCCGCGCGATCAAGCGGCTCGGCGAAAGCTCGCAGGAGATCAGCGACTTCGCCCGCACCATCAACGAGATTTCTGACCGGACCTCAATTCTGGCCCTGAACGCCTCGATTCAGGCTGCTGCCGCCGGTGAGGAAGGACGCGGCTTCGCGGTCGTTGCCGAGGAAATCCAGCGGCTCGCCGAGCGGGCCGCCGTCTCCACCCGCCAGATCGAAACCCTGATCCGCAACATTCTCGGCGAGATCACCGAGGCCGGTGTCAGTATGGACGCGAGCATCCAGGAGGTTGTGCAAGGCACCAAGCTGTCGCAGAACGCGCTGGCCAAGCTGGAGGAGATCACCAGCCGCTCGAACGAGGTGGCCGCCCTGATTGAGGGCGTGGCCAACGTCTCCAAGGAGCAGGCCGAAACCACCGCCCAGCTTGCAGGCAAAATGAAAAAAATCGGCGAGATCAGCGTGGAAACCGCGCAAGAGACGATGGGCGCGTCCATCTCCATGCAGGAGATGGCGACAATGGGCGACGACATGCTTCAGGCCGTCGCCGCCTTCAAGATAGACAAGAAGGCGTAACCGAGACGAGGAGACCACTATGAACCAGAAGCTGCTGATCATGTTCTCGGCCTGCTGTCTGCTGCTGCCGACTCAAGGTCAGGCGCAGGTCAAGCTCGGCCAGTCCTGCGCCTTGACCGGCTCGCTCAACGAGCTTGGCCCGGAAATGGCCAAAGGAGTAAAACTCTATGTGGAGAAACGCGCCGCTAATGAATTTGCTCTGACCACCAAAGATGACGGCTATGAGCCGGACCGCGCCAGAGCCAACACCGAAGAATACATTAAAAACGGCACGCAGGTGCTGTTCGGTTATCTTGGCACTCCGACGGCCAAGGCCGCGCTTCCGTTGGCGAATGACAGCAAGACGCTGTTCTTCGGCGCAGGCACTGGTGCCGTATTTCTCAGCGACGTTAAAGCAAATCCCTACTCCTTTGTTCTCCGGGCAAGCTATGATACGGAAGTTGAGAACATGGTGCGCCATCTGAAAGACGATTTGGGCATCAAGAAAATCGCGCTGTTTGTCCAGCACGACGACTTTGGTCTGGCTGGCGTGGTGGCGGCGGTGAAAGCGGTTGACGCGGTCAAGGGCGTTGAAATCGTGCCTGCCCTGCCGCCCATCCCCGGCGCGGATGCCACCGTGGATGATTGGAACAAGTTCTGGAAAGAAGTGCCGAACTACAAGCGCAACACCGTGGCTGTCGGCAGCGCAGTCCGCCAGGTCAGAGGCAGCGGCGCGGAGGCGGTGATTTTAGTCGCCACCTCCCGGCCCGCCTCGTTGGCCATCAATCAGTGGCACAAAATGGGCTACAGTGTGCCAATGCTCAATATTTCCTTTGTTGGCTCAACTTCTCTTGCCACGCGGCTGCATGACAGCGAGCATGTCTATATCAGTCAAATTGTGCCTGATCCGTGGAATGCCAAACTGCCTATAGTCAAACAATATCAAGACGACATGGGTGACGGCAAAATAGATTTTCTCAACTTTGAATCGTATCTTGCCGCCAGCGTGCTGCATCAGGCGGTGAAGTCGGTCAAGGGCGAGGTGACTTCGGAAAGCATCAAGACGGCTTTGGAAGGCATGACAGACTATGACGCGGGCGGCATCAAAGTCTCTTTCGGGCCGGACGACCGCCGGGGCATGGACGCAGTGTATCTGACCAAAGTGGAAAAAAGCGGCGAAACGGTCAAGTTTGTCTATGTGGACAAGCTGGCCAAAGCCGAAGCTGAGAAGAAGTAACCAGAAGCTGTGCAGGCGCAGGACGGCCTCGGCGGCTGCTCTGCGCCTGTTTTATTAGATATTTTTTGCATAAACCGCAGCTTGCGGCAGGGGCGAAAAATTTTTCGCCCCTGCTGCATCTCTACACAGGGGGCAGTTATGCAAGAGGTCTATTTTTTTGCCTATCAAAAAAAGCGGGGAGATCGATGGAAAAGCAGAATTGCTGGGATGCGAAACAATGCGAGCGCGGGCCGGGCGGGGCTAAAATCCATGAAGGCGGCATCTGCGCCGCTGCGGCGGAGAACCGTGCGGACGGCATTCATGGCGGCAAAAACGGAGGCCGCTGCTGCTGGGTCATTGCTGGAACCCAGTGCAAAGGGCCGGATGTGCAGCAAGGTTCGTACATGCAGAAATTTTGCAGCGACTGCCAGAATTGCGATTTCTACAGCAGGGTGAAAAAAGAGGAGGAGCCGAATTTTAAAGTCGGCATGGTGATCCTCAAGGAGATGAAAAGCAGGGGCTGAAAGCAGGGACGACGAATCAGACGGACAAGACCGGGAGCTGCGCCAATGCCCCGGTCTTTTTATTTTGAAAAATATTTAATAACTGCAAATGGACCGCAATTTCATCATGGAGCGGATTCCGCACCGCCCGCCCTTCCTGTGGCTGGACCGGGTGCTGGAGCTGACCGACAGCGCAATCCGGGCGGAAACCACCGTTCCCGCTGAACTGGACATCTTCAAGGGGCATTACCCTGCCTATCCGATCATGCCCGGCGTGCTGCTCTGCGAGGCGGTCTTTCAGGCTGGCGCATTGCTGATCGCCGAGACCATGCGCGGCAGGGAGGAAATAAACGGCGTGCCGGTGCTGACCCGCATTCTCGGCGCGAAGTTCAAACGCGAGGTGCGGCCAGGCGACACCATTGAAATTGCCGCCAGCTTGCAGGAGCAGGTTGGCCCGGCTTGGTTTCTCAAAGGCAGCGTGCAAGTGGGCGGCAAGACAGCGGTGCAGGTGGAATTCGCCTGCGCTTTGAAAAAGGAGGCGTGATGGATTTTCTCAAGCTGGCAGGTAAAAAAGTCGTCATCTTCGGCTTGGCGAACAAGAAATCCGTGGCCTGCGCCATCGGCAAGGTGCTGCTCGAAGCCGGGGCGGAAGTGATTCACGTGGTGCGCAGCGAAGAGCGGGCCGCTGCCTGCCGCAAGCTCTTTCCGGCCAGCCCGGTGTTCTGCTGCGATGTGGAGGATGAGGCGAACATTGTCCGGGTACGGGATGAAATCGCCGCGAAGATTGGCGGGCCAATCGCGGGCATTGTTCACGCCATCGCCTTTGCCAATTATTCCGAAGGAATGCAGCCTTTTCACGCCACGGTGAAAAAGGATTTCCTTCAGGCCGTTGACATCTCCTGCTTTTCCTTCATCGCCATTGCCAAGCATTTCAAAGAGCTGCTCGACCCGGACGGCGCGATGGTGACGATTTCCATCTCCACCACCCGCATGGCTTCGGAAAATTACGGCTACATGGCTCCGGTCAAGGCGGCCTTGGATTCCTCGCTCTGTTTTCTCGCCAAATCCTTCTCCGCTTTCTCGCGGGTGCGCTTCAATGCGGTCGGGGCCAGTTTGCTCAAGACATCGGCTTCAGCAGGTATTCCCGGCTATGTGGATTCCTATATCTTCGCCGAGCAGGTCATTCCGAGAAAGCAGGCTTTGCGCACAGAAGAAGTCGCCGACGCAGCCGCTTTTCTGCTTTCGCCGCGCTCATCCGGCATCAACGGCCAGACCATCGTCGTGGACGCAGGCATGAGCTTCAATTATTTCGACAAAGAAATTATTGCTAAAGCGGTGCGCTGATGGCGACGAAGCAGCTGAATCCTTTCACTCGCGCCATTTTGATGGCAAAACACGCTTGGGCGGTGTTCCGGGCGAAAAACACGCCGCGCCATGTCAAGCTGATCCTTGGCATCGGGCTGCTCTACATCATCTCGCCGTGGGACATCATTCCCGAATGGCTGCCGGTCATCGGCGTGCTGGATGATTTCGCCTTGGCCGCGCTCTTGATTTCGTGGGCAGGCGGATTTGAGACGGATGGAGAGGATTCAAAGTAAAATGAAGCTGCTGTCTTCGGGAAAGGCTGGCTCAAAAAAAGCACCTGTCATTTTTCGTTCATCTTGCGTTTGGTATTATAAAGGTGTAAAAAAAGGGGTTGTGATGCTTGGGGTGGTTAAGAGAACAATAGAACAAGGAGATAATAATGAAATTGGCTGTTGCAGGATTGATCGGCGGCATGGTCTTCGGCTTGATGGTTTCCGGTTTGGCGAACGCAAGCAGCTATCGGCATGAGCGGCACGAATACCGCAATGTTCATCCAAGAAGCAGTGTGTTAAGGCACTCCAATCACAGTCATCATCGTTATGAACGGCGTGTGATTGTCCCTTTTAGCAGCCACAGGGAACGGCACGCCACGTCTCCGTATTCAAGCAGCTATCGTACTCGTCCGTACTATAAGAGCCATGAACGGCACGAACGTTATGTAAGGGGCCATCATGGGCGGCATGATGACTGATAATCTATGAAGAATCACAGAGGATACTTAGACCATTGATACGGAGAGTCACGCATCCTCACTTCTGCTGCAACTCTGATATGTCCTCAGCAAAGGACGGAACCTCGCCGGTTCCGTCCTTTTTCTTTTTTTGCCCGTCCAAGCAAAAAATACAGCCGCCCAAAAAAAATATCGCCTTTCATCTTTCGTTCATACTGCGCTTGGTATTATGAGAATATAAGGAACGCGAGCATGGTGCTCAGGCAGCAGAAAGAACAACAGCACAAGGAGATAATGATGAAACGGACTCTGGCAGGACTGATCGGCGGCGTAGTTTTCGGTTTGATGATTTCTGGTTCAGCATTCGCCAGCGGTGGTGATGAAGCGTATGAGCATGGCGGCTACGGCTATGG
Source organism: Candidatus Electronema sp. JM (assembly GCF_048287415.1). Classification (NCBI taxonomy): domain Bacteria; kingdom Pseudomonadati; phylum Thermodesulfobacteriota; class Desulfobulbia; order Desulfobulbales; family Desulfobulbaceae; genus Candidatus Electronema; species Candidatus Electronema sp. JM. The sequence goes on along the minus strand of NZ_JBLWEN010000027.1, from coordinate 81,213 downwards.
CGGCGGTTACATGTACAACGATGACGCATATGAATATGGCCGCGCCCGAATGATCGTGCCCCCGCCGGTCTATGGCAATGTGGTGCCGACAGCTCCGGCGACTGTTTATCCGCCCGCCAATGTGTCCTATGGTGCCCCTGTGCCCTACTATGGCCGTGAAGCCTATGAATATTCTGGCCGATACGGTTATGGTGACGACAGCTACGAGTATCGCGGGGGATACTGGGGACATCGTTGATGTGGAGCAGACCGCCCGCAGTTTCCCCTGATCTTGACGCTGCGGGCCGGCACAAAACAGCTAAGATTTCTCTTGCCCTTGGCTGATTTTTTTTGTATATGAACTTGTGCTACATTGTCGGGTTTTGGGGACATGAAGAATCAAGCCGCCTGAACAATGTTTATTACACTCCAAAGGAGGAGGACGTGAAAAGGCTCGTATTTCTCATGGCGGCATGTGGAATAATTCTCGCCGCTGGAGCAGCATCAGCAAGTGATGACGATGAACGCTATGAATATGGCAACGCAGAATTCTACGGCGTGATTGATGCTCTGCCGCAGAACAGCCTTGACGGCATCTGGCGAGTGAATGGACGACAGATTGTTGTTTCAAATCGCACAGAGATCAAAGAAAAACGCGGCAGGATTGAAGTTGGTGCCTATGTCAAAGTAGAAGGATATCCATCTGGAAACAACTTTGATGCGCAAGAGATTGAAGTGAAAGGTCGTCGCCGCTGAGGTCTTTGCAAAAAGAAGCAGTTTTCATTTTCTGTTCATCTCGCCTTTGGCATAATAAAAAAAATAGATGAGCAGCATTCAAATCAGATGCTCTAAAAAAAGGAGATCATCATGAAACGCGCAGTTTTTGCTTTGGCAGTTCTTTTGTCTGGTTCATTCTTAGCCGCCAGTGCTCAAGCCAGCGGGGATGAATATTACGAGCGCGGCGAATATGGCGGCAGAGGGTACTATGGCGGCGGATACGGCGGCGGCTATTACGAAGGCAAATTGTATGGCGTGGTTGAGGCTATGCCAGCCGGTGGTGTGTTTGGGACATGGCGCGTCAACGGCAGAGAGGTCGTTGTCACGGAACGCACCTTCATTAAAGAAGAGTACGGCAGACTTGGCATCGGCGCGCAGGTTGAGGTGAAAGGCGGCGGCAACCCCTTCATGGCCTATGAAGTTGAGGTGAAAGGCAGCGGCAGAGCTATGATGGGGCCGCCTCCGGCAGGTTTCTCTCGGCCAATGCCGCCACCCGTAATCGGCGGTGGGGTCCCGGCAAATCCGCCAATGTCGCCTCCAGCATCGGCAATGCCTGGAGCCGCGCTGATTCCGTTCAGCGGGTCAGTTGAGGCGATGCCGCAGGGCAGCCTCCTGTTCGGCATGTGGAAAATCGGCGGCAAAGATGTCGTCATCACCGACCGCACAATCATCAAACAGCAGAACGGCCAGTTAGCTCTTGGTGCGCAGGTTGAGGTGAAAGGCAGCGGCGGCATTCCTTTCATCGCCCACGAGATTGAAGTCAAAGCCCGCGCCATCCGCTGATTGTTTCCCGCAAAACTGCCGGGGCAGGAATGCTCCGGCAGGACATCCCGGAGCAGTTTCTCATGAGCACCCCGACACGCACCATCTTCCTCCTGCTGGCAGCCGTCCTTGTTTTTACCGCCGGGAATGCGCGGGCTGAAGAGGAGAGCAAGCCTCGTCCGCATTTTTATCAGCCTGGCTCAGGCTACGAGCAGGAGCCGGAATACAAATTCACCGGCACGATCAGCAAGCTGCCTGAAGGCGGCACGTCTGGCACATGGGTTATTGACCAGCGATTAGTTCTGGTCACGCCGATGACAACGATCAATGAGGAAAAGGGCAAAATTGCTGCCGGGGCTGTGGTTGAAGTTCGAGGTCTGCTCCGAGGCATTGATTTTATGGCGGTTGCGATTGCAGTTACAACTGGCAGTCCCCAAAAAACAAAGGAGGAGGACAAAAAATGAGCACCGAGAACACAGCCCCATTGGGCACGCCGGTCCGGCTTTGGCATCTGACTATGATCGCCTTGGCTGTCGCCGCCTTAGCCACCGGCGATGGCGCGGATGATTACAAAAAAATCGAACATGCAGGTTTTCTGCTGCATGGCAAGGTCGGCCTGACCGTGTTCGCCGCTCTTTGCTGTTATTTCCTGTACGGTCTGCTCGGCCCGCGAGGCTCGCGCCTGACCACTTGGTTTCCGCTCACACCCAGCCGCCTCAAGCAGACTGGCAGAGATATCGCCGGTTTGCTCCGCTTCAAGCTGCCAGAACACAAGCGGCGGCAAGGTTTGGCCGGGCTGGTGGAATTCTTCGGCCTGATGGTCTTTTCTTGGCTGGCGGCCACTGGCACGCTGATGTATGTCTTCATGGAGCGGGGAGCCAAGGCGCATGGCCCCATGCACGCCATCAAAGAGGCGCATGAAGTCGGCACCGCCTTGATCTGGGTTTATCTCGCCCTCCATGTCGGCGCGGTCATCGCCCACACTGTGAGCGGCCATCATGTTTGGAAGGAGATGTTTTTTTTGAAAAAGAGCGGGGCTGAATAAGCAGGAGCCGGGCTGATGCGAGTTCTGATTGTTGAAGATGAGAAACGGCTGGCCAATCTCCTCAAAAAAGGGCTGGAAGAGCATTCCTTTGTCGTTGATCTCAGTCATGACGGCGAAGACGGACTGTATCAGGCGGAAATTTCTCCCTATGATGCGATCATCTTAGATGTGATGATGCCGAAAATGGACGGCTTCACCGTGCTGCGCAAGCTGCGGGAGCGCGAAATTCAGACTCCGGTCATCATGCTTACGGCCCGAGGCGAGGTGGAAAGCAGGGTCAAAGGGCTGAACACCGGCGCGGACGACTACCTTGCCAAGCCCTTTGATTTTGGAGAACTGCTCGCCCGTCTGACCGCAGTGGTGCGGCGCAGCAAGGGCCAGCCCGCCTCGCAGCTCTGCATTGCCGACTTGAGCATTGATTTGAACGCCAAAAGCGTCTCCCGGCAAGGTATTCCCATTCAGCTCTCGGCCAAGGAATACACCATTCTGGAATATCTTGCCTTGAATGCGGGCCGGGTGATCAGCAGAACGGAATTTTCCGAGCATGTCTATGACATGAATTTTGATCTCGACAGCAACATCATTGATGTCTATATCAACCGGCTGCGGAAAAAAATAGACAAGGACAGCGAAAAACCGCTGATTCAGACCCGCCGGGGCGAAGGATATATTATCGAGAAGGAGAACTAAGTGCTCCGTTCGATCAAAGGAAGATTGCTGTTCTGGACATTCGGCTCTGTCGCCATCCTGTTTACTGGTTTTGGCTACGCCCTGCATCATAAGCTGCATTATATCGTAGATGACTCGCTCGATAAAACGCTCCATGCCAATATGCAATTTGTCAAAGGATTAGTGCATTCGCATGACAGCGTCACTATCTTATGTGAGGCCGAGGAATTCATCAAGGGCGATTATACACAGCCAGATTCCGGCCATTATTACAAGGTCTTTGTTGACGGAAAACTCAATACAGCATCGCATTCGCTGGTGGACAGCAACTTTGACCTTACCCCCGGACAGCCAATTGCCCACAACACCAAGCTCAGAGAATGGGTGTATGTCACAACTGGCCCGGACAGCGAGCCGCTCCGGGTGCTCCGGCATGAATATATGTTTTTAGGCAAGCTGATCACCCTTGTTGTCGCTGAGGACATGAAGGCGAATTTGCAAATGGTTGACCGGCTGACGAAATATTTTTTCATCGTCATGCCGGTGATGGTTTTCCTGATCGCCCTGACCAGCCTGATCATTGCGGAAATTTCCCTGCGCCCGTTGCAGAAATTTTCCCAAGCCTTGGAGACCATCAGCCATAAAAATCTGGAGGAGCGGCTGCAAGAGAACGGGCAGGCGAAGGAGCTGCGCAAACTGGCGGAAAAATTTAATTCATTGATGCAACGGCTCCAGCAGGCCTTTGAGGCGGAAAAAAATCTTCTCGGCGATGCCGCCCATGAGCTGAAAACGCCGCTGGCTGTGATTCGGACTGAATGCGACATTGCGTTGCAGCGGACGCGGGCTGCGGAGGAATATGCTGAAAGTCTGCGGGAAATCCGCTCCGTGTCCGGGACGATGCTGGAGCAGGTCAACGGGCTGCTGACGTTGGCCCGATTGGACTCAGGAATGCTGGATGCGTCAGTATTTCAGCCTGTTTCCTTGAATAGCTGCGTCAGCGATGCAATGCGTCTGGCCGACCCGCTGGCCAAGAAAAAAAATGTGCTGCTCAGCGCCAATCTGCATGAGGAGGCATCCGTGTGGGGCGACAAGGACACCCTGACTGAGGCCCTGCTGAATTTGGTTGAAAATGCCGTGAAATACAATCATCCCGGCGGCTTTGTCGCGGTCGAGCTGAACCGGCGGGACGGCGAGGTGGAAATCGCGGTCAGCGACACCGGCATGGGCATCCGCGAAGAAGACCGGCAGCGCATTTTCGACCGTTTTTACCGCTCCGCAACTGCGAGAACCGGCACGGAAGGAACCGGCCTGGGCCTGAGCATCGCCAAAGCGGTGATGCAGGCGCATGGCGGCGGCATCAGAGCCGAGGCGCAGCCGGGCGGCGGCAGCAGGTTTGTCTTGACCATGCCGCTGGCTGGATGAAATCCGCAGCAGCCCATTCTCTAAATTGAAGTTCTTTGAAGTTCTCCCAGAAGCAAGGTAAGATATGCCGACAGGAGAACTCTCATGCCCATCCTTTGCGAATCCATCCCTAATTTCTGCTCCGGGCTGCGCTGATCCATCATGCTGCTGGAACTGCGCATCAACGATCTGGCCCTGATCAGCGGCTTGGAACTGGATTTTTCCGCTGTTCCTGCCGGACTGATCGTCTTCACCGGCGAAACCGGCGCGGGCAAGTCCATTATTTTGCAAGCGGTGCAGCTGCTCACCGGCGGCAGGGCTTCAGCGGCCTTGGTGCGCAGCGGCTGCGCCCAAGCGGCGGTCGAGGCTGCCTTCGACATCAGCCGCCAGCCGGAAATTGTCAGCCTGCTGCGTGCGCACGGTTTCGACAGCGGCGATGATTGCATCCTCCGCCGCGTGGTCAGCGAGCAAGGCCGCAGCCGCTTTTTTGTCAACGACCGCCTCGCCACGGCCCGCCTTGCCAGCACTCTCGGCGCAATGCTGGTCAATATCGCCGGACAGCACGATCAGCAGCAGCTCCTCCGCAGCAGCAGCCATATTGATTTTCTTGACGGTTACGGCGAACTGCTTGAACAGCGGACGCAATACAGCCAGCTTTTCGCCCAACGGCAAAAACTCCTTCAGCAAATTGGCGCATTGCGCAGCCAAGAGCAGGATAAAGAGCAGCGGCGGGCCTTTCTCAGTTTTCAGCTTAAAGAAATCCGTCAAGCCGGATTGGCAGCGGACGAAGATGAGCGGCTGATTCACGAGCGCGACCTGCTCAAATCATCCGCCGCGCTGGTGGAGCTGGTCGGCAAAAGCCATCACCTGCTGCAAGACAAAGTCCGCGAGCTGCTGACCGTAATCAGAAAAAACATGGAGCAGGCCGCCGCGCTCGACCCGCAGCTCAAGGAGCTGACGGAACGGATCAGCGCAGCCTGTTTTGAAACCGAAGATTTAGAAGGCGGACTGGCGGCTTATTTGGAGTCCATGCCGCGTGATCAAGGGAGGCTGGACGAAATTGCGGCGCGGCTGGCTCTGATCCGCCAGCTCCAGCGCAAATACGGGACAAGCATTGCCGAAGTGCTCGACTTTGCCGAAAAAATTGCCAGTGAACTGCACGCGCTTGACCATTTGGAGCAAAAAATTGCGGACTTGGAAAACGGGCTGCGCGGCGTGGAGCAGGACTTGCGGCAGCAGGCAGCGGCGTTGTCAGCAGTGCGCAAAGAGACTGGCGCAAAATTGTCTCAGGCCATGCGCGACGAGCTGGCCTCGCTTAGTTTCAAGCAGGCTTTTTTTGAAGCGGCAGTGACAGCGGACGAAAATCATCTTGCCGCAACTGGCTGGGATAAAGTGGAATTTTTATTTTCAGCCAATCCGGGCGAGCCGCTCAAACCGCTGACCGAGGTGGTTTCCGGCGGTGAATTGTCGCGCCTGATGCTGGCGATGAAATGCCTGTTCGCTCGTCAAGACCAGGTCGAGACTGTTATTTTGGATGAAATTGACGCAGGCATCGGCGGCGAGGCGGCGAGCGCGGTGGCCCGCAAAATCAGCGAGCTGGCCGGGCATCATCAGGTGTTCTGCATCACCCATCTGCCGCAGATCGCCGCCTGCGGGGACGCGCATTTTTTTGTCGAGAAAACAGTTGCCAGCAGCCGCACACGCACCGCCATCCGCAGCCTCTCGTGGCCGGAGCGTGAAGCGGAGCTGGCCAGAATGCTCGGCGGCGACTGCCCCACCACCCAAGCCCTTGCCTTGGCCAAAGAGCTGCTGGAGCGGCGCGGCAGGCCATAAAAAACAAACCCCGCCCTTTCCTGCAAATGGGAAAGGACGAGGGGCAGTGAGCAGAAAAACTTCTTATGCTTCCTTCTTCTCCGGCATTTTGAAGCCGCTGCCCAGGGTGAGCTGAAGCACCTCGTCCATGTGGCTGACCGGGTAGAAGGTGAGCTTGCTCCGCATTTCCTCCGGGATTTCCACCAAGTCCTTCTCGTTGTCCTTGGGGATGATCACCTTGGTGATGCCCGCCCGCAGCGCGGCAAGTGCTTTTTCCTTTAGCCCGCCGATGGGCAGGACGCGGCCACGCAGAGTCACTTCGCCGGTCATGGCGATGCCCTTGCTCACCTTCTTTTCGGTGATGGCTGAACAGAGGGCCACGGTCATGGTGATGCCTGCGGACGGCCCGTCCTTGGGAATGGCTCCGGCAGGGACGTGAATGTGGATGTCCCGCGACTCGAAGTAGCCTTTCTCCACGCCCAGCTCGCCGCTGCGGCTGCGGCAGTAGGTCAGGGCCGCCTGTGCCGACTCCTTCATCACATCGCCCAGTTTGCCGGTGAGCATCAAACCGCCCTTGCCCGGCACAATCGAAGTCTCAATGTGCAGCAGCGCGCCGCCTACGGAAGTCCAAGCTAGGCCGACCGCCAAGCCCGGCTGGGCCAAGGTGTCCAGTTCCGCGTCGGGCAGATACTTCGGCGGGCCGAGATACTTCTCCACCGTGTTTTTGGAGATGGAGTACGGCCCTTTGCCGCCCTCAGCGATCTTGCGGGCCAGCTTGCGGCAGATGCGTCCCAGCTCGCGCTCCAGATTGCGGACACCGGCTTCCTCGGTGTAGCTGCTGATGATCAGGTCAATGATGCTGTCGTCCATCTTGACCTGACTGAGCTTGATGCCGTTCTCCTTGGCCTGACGCGGCAGGAGGTAGGTGCGGGCGATGGCCTTTTTCTCTTCCTGCGTGTAGCCCGCGATTTCAATCACTTCCATCCGGTCCATCAGCGGGCCGGGGATGGTGTCGGTGCGGTTGGCCGTGGTGATGAACATGACCTTGGAGAGATCAAAGGGCATGTTCATGTAATGATCGGAGAACGTGTTGTTCTGCTCCGGGTCGAGGACTTCGAGCAGGGCCGAGGAGGGATCGCCCCGGTAGTCGGAGCCGATCTTGTCGATCTCGTCCATCATGAAGACTGGATTGCAGGTGCCCGCGCTCTTCAGTCCTTGCAAGATGCGGCCCGGCATTGCGCCGATGTAGGTGCGGCGGTGGCCGCGAATTTCAGCCTCGTCGCGCATTCCACCGAGCGAAAGCCGGTAGAACTTGCGGCCCATCGCCCGCGCCACAGCCTTGCCCAAAGAGGTCTTGCCCACGCCCGGCGGGCCGACAAAGCAGAGGATCGGTCCTTTGGTCTCGGTGTTCAGCTTGCGCACAGCGAGGAACTCAAGAATGCGCTCCTTGACTTTCTCCAAGCCGAAGTGGTCTTCATCCAGCACTTTGGCTGCCTTGATCAAGTCGAGCAGATCGGTCGAAGACTTCTTCCACGGCAGATCAATAATCCACTCGATGTAGGTGCGGATGATGTTGGCCTCGGAAGCGTCGGGGTGCATCATCTCCAAGCGTTTCAGCTCCTTCAACGCCTCTTTGCGGGCGTGCTTGGGCAGCTTTTTCTTGGAGATTTTCTTTTGCAGCTCCTCGATGTCCTCGGTGTAGGAGTCGTCGTCGCCCAGCTCTTTTTTCAGAGCCTGCATCTGCTCGCGCAGATAATACTCCCGCTGCGACTTCGACATCTCCTCCCGCGCGTCGGACTGAATCTTGGCCTGCACAGCCGCCACTTCCAGCTCTTTATTGAGCAGATTGGCCACCAGGCGCAGCCGCTCCAGCGGATCAACCGTCTCCAGTATTTTCTGCGACTCGGCGATCTTCAGGCGGAGATTGGAACCAACCAAATCAGCCAGACGGCCCGGCTCCTCGATGCTGTTGATGACCCCCATCAAATCGGCAGACAGCGCGCCGCGCAGCGACATGATTTTCTCAGTCTGCTCACGCACCAAGCGCATCAGGGCCTCAATCTCCACCGTGATCTCCGTCCCGTCGGCTTCATCCTCCTCAACCAAGGTGATGCCGACGCGGAAATGCGGCTCCTTCTGCTTGTAGTCGGTGATTTTGGCCTTGGACAGAGCCTGCACCAGCACTTTCAGCCTGCCGTCGGGCAGCTTGAGGGTGCGCATGATCTGCACCACCATGCCCACCTCGTAGAGGTCGTCCGGCTCCGGCTTGTCGCTGGAAACCTCTTTCTGGGTGACGAGCATCAGCAGTTTGCCGCCGCTCATGGCTTCGTTCACGGCTGAGACGGAGCTGGGCCGTCCGACAAAGAGCGGCAGGATCATGTAGTTGAAGACCACCACATCCCGCACCGCCATCATCGGCAGCTCTTCGGGAATGTCGGTGTCCTGAACGCTGTCCGCAAAATCGTCCATGCTGCTGGACAGTGAATCGTCGCTCTGCAATTTTTCCTCCTGAGATCAGGAACTTGTCGGCAAATTGCCGCCTGCGGCCAACAGAAGCGCAGCGGTCTGCCGCATCAATGGTTGAAAGAACTTAAACATAACCTTATAGTAAGTCAAGCGGGGGACGCTTCCGGGCGCAAAAAAACTGCATCCGGTGCCCCGCATGGCTTTTTTCTGTCCCTTTCAGCCCAATGTGACGCATGTTTTCCGCCTCTTCTTTTTTTGACCTGAGCGATTTCGCCCATCGCGCCCTGTTTGCCGAAAATGAGCCGGTCTGGGCCGCGCTGAAGCAGCTAAAAGGCTACATGAACGGGCTGAACTACAGCCAGTTCCGCCACGAACGCCTTCAGGATGGCGTGCCGCTGCCCTGCCCTCTGATTTTTCATGAGGGCAAATTGCAGACCACCGAAGGCTGCGAGATTGTGTACGGCGACACCAACAAGGGCAAGCTGCGGGTCAGCCGCGCCGGTCAGGAGCTGACTGGAGCTTCGGTGCTCATGGCTGGGGCGGTGTTCATGGGCAGCCGCATTCTGCTCGGCAAAGGCGTGCTGATCGAATCCGGCGCGCTGATCAAGGAGCCAGCGGTCTTCGGCGACTGCACCGAAGTGCGGCAAGGCACCTATGTGCGCGGCTACTGTCTGACCGGCAGCCGCTGCGTGGTCGGCCATGCCACTGAGGTCAAACATTCGATTTTCTTCAACGACGCGAAGGCCGGGCATTTCGCTTATCTCGGCGACTCCATCCTTGGCGGCGCGGCCAATCTCGGCGCAGGCACCAAATTCGCCAACCTCCGCTTTCTGCCCGGCAACGTGCAGATAAAAACGCCGGACGGCCCGATTGACAGCGGCCTGCGCAAATTTGGGGCCATTCTCGGCGACCGCGTGCAAACCGGCTGCAATTCCGTCACCAACCCCGGCACCCTGCTCGGCTCAGACAGCCTGCTCCTGCCCAACACCACCGCGCCGTCGGGGTATCATTCGGCAAAATCTGTGCTGGGGTGACAAAAATATCGCTTTGGCTACCTAATGTGTAACTCGGTATCAATTCGACCCGTATAGCATTTAAATTTTTAGATAGTTTGAAAAATGGCAGTCTCCATCTTGGGTAATGGTGAACCGTGAGTGATCAATGAAATAAAATACGCTCATTATGATTACAAATAAATATCCAGATAGATGCAGTTAAGTTCTCCATGATTCTTGAGAACGATAATTCCTTCCTGGATAATGCCGACAATCGTTGCCTGAATATTAAATTGAGCCTTTCGACATGACTTGTTTTTCCGCTTCCTTTGCCGACAATTCTGCGCCTGTCAGCCGGAAATGCTTTTGCGTAAGATGCCAGGCCGTCCGTAAAAAATATTCCGTTCTTTTTGCAGTCTTCAGAAAGGGAGTCCCGCAGGGCGGCAGATCCCGCATCATCTCTTTTTCCGACATGACATCCGGCTGCAAGACCTGTTCTCCTCCCTGTAGCAAGCCATATCCATGTGCCGTTCTCCCTGCTTCCGGCAAACGTCCACATTTCGTCGGCCTCTATGAATATTTTTCCTTCTCTTGACACATGAAAAGTCTTCTTTTTGACTTCATCGCGTTTTTTCAACATATTCCTGAAGCCATCTTTTTGAAATTGAGACTGCTATTGCAATTCCTGCCATGGATATTTTTCAAGAAGAAGCCTGTCAACTGTCAGCCATTCCGCATCAGTAATTCTTCTTCTTTCTTGATTTTCAACAAATTGACGCGGGCGTTCCTTGCATAAAAATTTCTTCTTTCCATTTGCCATGGAAAAGTTTCTGACAATATTCAAGGAGCGGCATTTTTGGCATTGAACAGCTTTCTTTTCTATAATTTCAAAAAATATAAAAATGATTTCAGCCCGCATCCGCTCCTTGCGGAAAACTGGCACCGGACATCAAAGCAAGACTGAGCCTTTCAGATATTAAATTATTTTCATAATAAATAGGAGTTACGCAGTTGAAATATGAAGTTAAATAATTACAGTAAGTTACATTTCAGCTACGCGAGCTGCCAGTTGAACAAAATCAACGAGTTGCAAATTCAACTGCGTAACTCCTAATAAATTCAATGCCGTTCTAAGAATCTTCAGCTTTATCACTCATAATTCACCATCACCAAAAAATAGATAGATGCGGTCGAAGGGGCTTGACAGAAGCGGCAGGATGTTTACTGTCTCAGTCAAAAGGAAAGAACGCTGCTGACACTGCTGAGTGCAGCAAATTCTGCAACAATGCGATAGGAGGACATTATGAGCCTGTCAGTATGGGATCCGTTCCGCGAGATGGAAGCACTGCTGGACAGATACAGCAAATCGGCAAAAAAACTTGGATCTTCTGGCGAGATCAGGGAAATGGAAGCTGGCGACTGGATGCCGACTGTGGACATTCTTGAAAATGACCACAGTTTCGTGGTGAGAACAGAACTTCCTGGCGTTGAGAAGGATGATGTGAAGGTGCATATCAACAATGGCGTGCTGACCATCAAAGGCGAGAAAAAGATTGAGAGCAAGGACGACAAACGCCATCGGGTTGAATGCGCATACGGCTCCTTTGTCCGCAGCTTCACCCTGCCGCAGGATGTGGATATTGAGAAGGTTGAGGCGGCCTACAAAAACGGCATCCTGAATTTGGCCATTCCCAAACAAGAAAAGGCCAAGCCGAAGCAGATTGAGGTGAAGGTGAGCTGACACATCGGGCTTCCGGCAGAAAAGGATGCCGCTGCGCCCCGGACAGTGCCTGACGCTGTCCGGGGCATTTTTTTGCCCGAACCTGCCGTACTAAATATTGCCAAACCGCCGCGCTGCCCGTACTATTTCAGCAAGCGGCAGCACCTTCTTTCAACAGCAAGACCACAGGACGAACCATGCGCAAGATAGTGATCTCCACCGGCGGCGGCGACGCGCCCGGCCTGAACGCGGTTATTTTCGCAGTCGTGAAGTCAGCCACGCGGCTTGGCTGGGAGGTGTACGGCAGCAAGCACGGCTACAAGGGTTTTCTTGACCCCGAAGAGCTGGTGCGCCTGACCCCGGAGGACGTGGAGGGCATCACTCCAATGGGTGGCACCATCCTCGGCACCACCAACAAGGGCAATCCCTTTGCCATGCCAGTGCCAAATCTGGCCGGGGAGGTGCAGATTGTTGATGTCTCCGAGCGGGTGCTGGCCTGTTTCAAGCGGATGGGCTTTTACTGCCATATCGCGGTGGGCGGCGATGGCAGCTTGGACATCGCCCATCGTTTCGCCCTGAAAGGAATGCCGGTGATCGGCGTGCCGAAAACCATCGACAACGACTTGGAAGCCACCGACCGCACCTTCGGTTTTGACACCGCTGTGGCCACCGCCACTGAAGCCTTGGACAAGCTGCATTCCACCGCCAAGTCGCATGACCGGGTGCTGGTGGTTGAAGTCATGGGCCGCGACTCCGGCTGGATCGCGCTTTACTCCGGCATTTCTGGCGGCGCGGACGTGATTTTGGTGCCGGAAATCCCCTTTGACATGGAGGCAGTCTGCCGTAAAATCACGGAGAACGAGCTGCACGGCAAGCATTATTCCATCGTCGTGGTCGCCGAAGGAGCCAAGGCTGAGGGCGGCCAGGTGATCAGCCGGGGCAAGGGCGAGACCGGGCGGGCTGAATCTGTCCTCGGCGGCATCGGCGAATGGGTGGCTGAGGAAATTCGGCAGCGGATCGGCAAGGACACCCGCTCGCTGGTGCTCGGCCATTTGCAGCGCGGCGGCTCGCCGACCACTTTTGACCGCCTCCTTGCCCTGCGCTTCGGGGCATCAGCGGTGCGTATGGCCGAGGCTGGCCAGTTCGACCACATGGTGGCATGGACTCCGCCGACCATGTCCGCTGTGCCGCTGGAAGAGGCGATCCGCCGCCGCAAGCAGGTGGATCCGGCCAGCGACAAGGTGCTGACCGCCCGCTCCATCGGCATCTGCCTTGGCGATAAAGAATGAACTCTGCTGTCGCCCTGAACGAGATATACGACCGCCTGCTGGCGCATTTCGGGCCGCAGCACTGGTGGCCCGGCGACAGCCCGTTTGAAATCATGGTCGGGGCTGTGCTCACGCAGAACACGAACTGGCAGAACGTTGAAAAGGCAATCGCCAATCTGAAAGCGGCAGGCAGGCTCAATCCGGCGCAGCTTGCCGCTCTGCCGACGGAAGAGCTGGCCGAGCTGATCCGCCCCGCCGGGTATCACAACCTGAAAGCCGCCCGGCTGAAGAACCTGCTGGCCCTGATTAAGGAGCAGGGCGGCGTGGAGACGCTGCTCAGTCAGCCGACTATGACGCTGCGAGAGCTGCTGCTGGGGGTGAAGGGCATCGGCCCGGAGACAGCGGACTCCATCGTCCTTTATGCCGCAGGCCGACCGGTCTTTGTCGTTGATGCCTACACGCACCGTATTTTTTCCCGGCACGGGCTGATAAGCGAGGATTGCGACTATTTCCAGATGCAGGACGTGTTCATGACACATCTGGAAGAGGACGCGGCCCTTTTCAATGAATACCACGCCCTCATCATCCGCGTCGGCAAAGAATTTTGTAAAAAATCCAAGCAGGACTGCAAGAACTGCCCGCTGATTGGACTGAACTGCCTGCACTGAACATATCCGCTTTATAGAATTTTTCGATGCGCGAAGTGCGCCGCAAAAAACAAAAGGCAGCTTCCTTCTCTGAAAGCTGCCTTTTGTTCTCATTGTCGGCTGATACGCCGACATCTGCTTAATAGTTGCTCAGGTACTTCTTCAGCTCCCAGTCGATGATCTCGCGGCGGCAATTGATGCCGCAGTCATCCGGTTCAACATCGAAATAGCCGATCGCTCACTTCCCCGCCTTGGCCATCACCCAGCACATGAGCACCCACTGGATGCCGCTGAACCAGGCGATGAGCAAGGCGGTGAGGAAGTAGTCAAGCGGGGGCCAAGCGGAAACGGCCTTTGGCTGGTAGATAGCCACCAATGTAAAGGCAACCCAATGGCCGAAGCAGTAGCCGCAATGCAGCAGCTCGCCGAAGAAGGCGTTCCTTTCCTTCACCCATTCCCGCAGCCGTTTGAACAGCTTGGTTTCAGTGACGGTGAAGGAAATGGATGCGGTGATGAAGGAGAGATAGATTGCGGTTTGCATGTGCGCTGCGCAGGGCAGCTAACAGCCTGTTGAGCAGTGCGCAACAGGCCGCAGCATGAAATTTTTTATCCAGATTGCAGAATCCATTTTTTTATTCATTTTTTGTTTTCCATTACAGGAGATCAAGCATTCTTCTTCCACAGAAGAATCTGTATTATTTGCAATAAAAATAACTCAAGTTGATTTCATTGAAACTCAACTTGAGTTATCTAACCGTCATATTACCAATAAAAAATCATAGGCAGTATGAGAGATGCTACCACTCATACACATTATCTTTTACTGGTAGGTATAAATCATTTGATACATTTTACACACTTACTCATGCCATTCTGGATTAGGCAGGTCGGCGAGAAACCGCACGAAGCAAGAGCACCGGCGCATTCTACCGCACATATCGGATCGACATGTTTTATCACGCCACCTATCGCGTTTCCAATGTCATTAATGATACTGCCGAAGCTCCAGGATGGATTAACACTATTGCTGCTTTCCATTGCTGCTTTTACAGTGTTCCGCATAGCTGGTTGCGCTTGATTTGGGATTCTCATGGTATTCCTCCTGATTAATAATTTCGCCTTTAGTAGGCATTAAATATTGCGAGCACAATTCCTCGCAATAAAGTCAACAGATACACCCGCGAACAAGTTTTCCGCAGTCAACGGGACTTCCTTGTCTCTGCATTTGACAGCATATCTCGCAGTCCATAGCCGTACTTGGCATAAATGATCTTGCTGCTGTACTTGGCATGATCATTCTGGCACTATATCTAATCTCATTAGAACCAAAGCTGATCACAAGGCTGTCAGATTCCATTTCACGAATCATTGCAGCTCTTTCAACAGGATGTTCTGACGACAAAACTGCATTCAGAGCTGTTCGGCTCAATGTGAGTGCAGATGGCAGATTTGGCATTATTTCCCCCTATTAGTGTGCAGATTTTTTAGTTGCAGCGGCGCAGCCATGTGCGGACATGGCCAATTTCAACCGGCAGCACTTCGCTTACATCCACTGTAAACGTGGCAACCAAGCAGGCCCGCTGGGCATTCTCTGGGTCAAAGAAGCTGAGTTCAACATCCTGACAATCAGAGCCGGGACGACAAACGGGACTCTTTTTCACCGTAATTTGATCAAGAACCCTTTTCAGCACCTTTTGAGGTGACCCCTCTTCGGCTTCCTCCAAGTTGTACAAAAAGGCCTGCACCAAATTAACCATCTTGGTTGCTGAAAAATTCAATGCACGTTCCTGTGAAGTCATCCCAAGATTCCTGTATTCGTAATAAACCCGATACAGGTAGTTTTTAATGGATTCCCTTATCTGCTCCTTATCGGGCCGTCCAGTCGCATTGTCAGGTATGGTCAGAACAGGCATGACTAGCTCGTCCATGACTTTGTCAGTCAATGCAGAAATAGTCCAGCTATACATTTGGCGTATATCTGGGACAATCACCGGTACTGTATGGCCTGACATGAGCCTGATGGTTCCCCCTATATAGCCAGGCACAGAGATGCGTTCGACACCTGGCTCTATTTTCATGCCCTCTCGTGTCTTTTTTAGACGAGCGACACTTTCATGCAAGAACTCAACCAATCTTTTGTAAATCTCCGCAGCATAGGGACCTTGCGGCACTATGGCATAAATCGGAGTCGCATCCAGATTCAGAGTCCAGACTAAAGATTGAGCAGCCCAAGGTGCTTCATCAAGATAGGCCAGCAAGAACTTTTTTTCCTCACTGGCTATATCTTTGTATTTCTCGCCGTCAACTCTGTTTCGATACATTGACGTTTCTTGATTTATGGCATCCTTCCTCGCTTCGCTGCCATAATCAATATCAAGCTGACCTAATGCAAAAACTAACTGCGCACCTCCTGGGCATGAAGGGCAGCCCTCAGAGGGTCTGACCGATGATGCTGATATAGGTGCCGCTGCTGTCTTCGCGAAAGCTGCCATGCTCGGCTGAACGTTTTCTTCCAATTCAATCACTTCTTCCTTGGCTCCGCCGCAGCCGCAAGCTGACGGCGTGACCATCACTTCGTTTTCTGACATAACACTTCCTCCTTGTGCTGACTTAGTTAATGAACTGTAACTGCCTGAAACATTCAGCCTTCCCATCAAACACCGCTGCTGCTCCGTCCCTTGGAGCAGATTGCACGGCAAGACATTTTGCAGAAGCACCTCGCGGACTGCATGAGGGGATGCCTGCCTGCCCTGCTGCCGCAGAAGGCTCAACAGCAAGGCGGCAATTCCTGTGACTATCGGCGCGGCAAAGCTGGTGCCGCTTCTGCGCACTGTTCCGCCGCCGGGCAATGCGCCGAGAATATTTTCTCCGGGCGCAAGAATGCCTTGCGACTGATACGCTTTGCCCCAATTGCTGATCGCAACCGGCTGCCCATTGCTGTCCATAGCCCCGACTGCCAGCACGGACTTCAAGGCTGCTGGCACATGCAGACAGTCGCAGCCGTCATTGCCCGCCGCAGCAACCAGCAGCACATCACGTTCTTGACAAAGGCGGATGGCGTTCATCAGCAGCCGGTCAGCTTCTCCAGAAGGAGCCAGCTGACCGCCGCTGATGTTGATGATATGCGCTCCGGCTTCAACCGCCTGTGTGATTGCCCGCGCCAAGTCAATCTGAGAACAGGGAGTCAAGCCCCCATTCGGCTCGTCCGCGAAAACCGGCACCAGAAGCCCACGGCACTTGGGCGCAATGCCCTTCACCTCGCTCTGCTGCTGGCCGAAGATGATGCTGGCGACATGGGTGCCGTGCTGGGCCGCCGTGCCGCCGCCCGCTGCGCTGCTGTCTTCCGCGCTGAAGCTGCGCAACGCCGCTCCGGCAAAGCAGGGATGAGACAGGTCTGCCGGGCCGTCAAGCACCGCAACGACAACTTCCGGGCTGCCGAGAGTTTCGGCCCAGAGTTCCTTCAGGCCTGGAAGGATGTCCGCAGTGTCATTGTGTGTGGTCATGGCGCAAAAGATAAAACTGTCCTGAGAATAATTCTTATTCTTTTCTTTCGGAATCATTCATGATACGATCAATAAGCAGCAATTTACCAACGCATTAACATTCAATCAATGGAAAAATTCATTTGTCTGTAATAAATCCTATAGCTTATGAGTTTCATACAATTATAATTATGACTGCTTGGAACTCACGCTCACAATGTTCAGTTTATCACGTTCATGATCTTCTCGATATCATGCTCGTGATCTTCTATTTGTCATACCCATGAGTTCATACTGCTCGCAATCATGCCTGCATGATGTTCTCCTGTTGACAGAAAAGTCCACGATCTTTACCATACCTGTTCATACACTTTCATGTTCATGCGGAGCAATTAACTGAATTGGAGGACAGTTATGGCAACCGTGCAATGGCGGCCCGAAATTAACCCCCTGACCACGCCTCAGTCTTGGCGGCCCCTGCATCTGCCGCGCAGCACAAGCGGCTGCAATGACTTGGCCGCCAGGATCGCGCAGAAACATTCCGCGCTGGACGAGGAGATAGTCAAGACCACGCTGAAGGCCTTGGTGGAGGAAATCAAGCTGGATCTGATCAACGGCAATCAGGCTGCGCTGGAGGATGCGTTCACTTTCCGCGTTTCTTTGAACGCCCGTCTGGATGAGCCGGACGATCCGCTGCCGCCTATAGATAACATTCTGAATATACGGGTCATTATCGCCAAAGCCTTTCAGTCGGAGGTGCAGCGGCTGGCGCAGCTGGAGCGGCTGCCTGTGTCAAAGAAGCTGCCTGTGATCACCTCTGCTGAAGATATGGTGCTGAAGCTGAACGATGTGCTCAATCCGAACGGCGCGCTGCATCTGAGCGGCAATGCCCTCCTCTTTGAGAGGGAGAACGGGAACTGCGGCTGCGTGCTCGAAGGAACGCGCGGCGGCAGGCAGAGGCAGACCCGCTGCACTGCGGTCTTCAATTCAGAAATCACCCTCCTGCCGGACATTCCCGCCCAGCAAGACCCTTGGAACAACGAGTACATCCTCTCCGTCACCACCCAGTACACCGAGAACGGCACGCTGCGCACCGGTATCTACGAGCGCAGGCTGCGCACGCCATTGACGCTGACTAATTTCGGCCATCCCAATCCGCCTGATGTCGGCATCCTTACTGGCAATGCGGCCGCAGCCTACGTCACTGTCACCGGAGGCGCATTGAGCGCGGACGAGACCGTGCGCATTCAGGCGGTGCTTGATCTGCATGAAGGCAGCTTGTCGCTGAATTTGCTTGATATGACGGAAGGCGGCAAGGCAGGCGCAGCGGTGAAAGTGACAGGCAACGGGCCGATCACATTAGCGGGCTTCACGGGTTCCGCATTGAGCAGCTTGAATCTCACTGTGAACAACTTTGCCGATCTGGTGAAGATGATCAGGGAGAATTACTCCGGCAGGCTGGCAGATGTGCTGGTGATGAAGGTGGCGTGAGATGACTGCACCATTGTTTGACACGCCAATGCAAGTGCTGTCCTTCATTCGGCAGTGTATCAACGAGAACAATCCGGTGAAGCTCCATGCCGCCTGCTCTGAATTTTCAGAGACTAAGACAGGAGATTACTGTCAGGCATCCTCCTTCAAAGCACTCTGCGAAGTGGAGCAGTCAGAAACCTTGGAACATGCTTTTCTCGAAGAGAGGCAAATTACAGTATTTCCGACTGACAAGGACACGTTCAATCTAGGAGGACATGATCTGCGCATTCACTGCCTCCATATTGATCTTGAACGCTATCAAGGGCATTGGCGACTGAAAAAAATTTGGCAGTGCAGATAACAGGCGATTCCGGCAGGCTGGCAGATGTGCTGGTGGTAAAGGTGGGGGCATAGGGGCGAAAGATTTTCCGCCCCTTGCTGCTGCTGAGAACTGCTTAATAGTTGCTCAGATACTTCTTCAGCTCCCAGTCGGTGATGGCGAGGCGGTACTCATCCCACTCCTGCTCCTTGTTCTCGATGTAGCGGTCGAAGATGTGGTCGCCGAGGGACGGACGGGCCAGCGGGTTGACCTTCAGGGCCTCGATGGCCTCCTTCAGGCTGGCGGGCAGGCTCTTGATGCCAGCAGCAGCCTTCTCCTGCGCGGTCATCTCGAAGATGTCGTGCTTGACCTCAGCCGGTGCCTGGAGGTTGTTCTTCACGCCGTCCAGACCTGCTGTCAGCATCATGGCGAAGGCCAAGTACGGGTTGCAGGCGGGATCCGGGCAGCGCACCTCAGTCCGGGTGCCGAGGCCGCGTGAAGCCGGAATGCGGATCATCGCCGAGCGGTTGGATGCAGACCATGCCACATACACCGGAGCCTCGTAGCCCGGCACCAGCCGCTTGTAGGAGTTCACCAGCGGGTTGGTCACTGCCGCAAAGCCGTAGGCGTTCTTGCAGATGCCTGCGATGTACTTGTAGGCGACTTCAGACAGTTGCAGCGGGCCGTTCGGGTCAAAGAAGGCGTTGGTGCCGTCAGCGTTGAACAGCGACTGGTTGGTGTGCATACCGGAGCCGTTGATGCCGAAGACCGGTTTCGGCATGAAGGTGGCGTGCAGGCCGTACTCAGCAGCGATGGAGCGGACCACCCACTTGAAGGTGATGGTGTTGTCGGCTGCGGTCAGCGCGTCGGAGTATTTGAAGTTGACCTCGTGCTGGCCCTCGGCAACCTCATGATGGGAAGCCTCGATCTCGAAGCCCATAGCCTCCAGGGTCTCGATGATCTCGCGGCGGCAGTTGATGCCGCAGTCATCCGGCTCAACATCGAAATAGCCTGCCACGTCGCTGGTGTTGGTGGTGGCGCGGCCATTCTCGTCCTTCTCGAACAAGAAGAACTCAGCCTCGGTGCCCACGTTCATGGTGTAGCCCATCGCCTTGGCCTCGGCCAGCACGCGCTTCAGGTTGTTGCGCGGGCAGCCGACAAACGGGGTGCCGTCCGGGTTGTACACGTCGCAGATGATGCGGGCGGCGTTGGTGCCGTTCTGGTTGCGCCACGGCAGAATGGTGAAGGTGTTGTAGTCCGGCTTCAGGTACATGTCGGACTCGTTGATGCGGACAAAACCATCAATTGAGGAGCCGTCGAACATCATCTTGCCGTCCAATGCCTTTTCAATCTGGCTCCGGGGCACGGCGACATTCTTCATGAAGCCGAGAATGTCAACGAACTGGAGGCGGAAGAAGTGGACATTCTGCTCCTCGATAATTTGCATGATCTCTTCGCGGGTCATCTCTGATGTCTCCTTGATGCGTGATGAATGAAATCCGGCGGGCCGGATGAAATAACGTCGTTCATGTAGGGGCGGTTCGCGAACCGCCCCTACGAATTGCCCAAAATATGCAGCAGCGCATGGCGGATTTCCGCCAGCAAGGCCGCATCCTCAATCTTACGGCGGTCTTCGCTGCTCACATAAAACACATCAATGAGCTGTTCCACCGCAGTGGCGATTCTGGCGTGATGGATGCTCAAGCGGAAATCGGACAAAGTCTGCGTGAGCTGATACAATGCGCCGAGATGATCGCCGCCATAAACCTCAATCACCGTGTATTGATCCGAAGCGGCGTTATCAATAATCACATCAGTGCGCAACCGCTGAATGGCGGGCTTGCGGCTCAGGCTCTCCAGCTTGCTGTGGAGCTGAAGGCCTACATCTAAGCGGTAATTCACCGCCCGGTTGAGGTCGTCCTCCACGGCCCGCCAGTTCTGCTCGGCAAAGGCAACTTGGGCTGTCGGCTTGACATGCAGCGCATCCGCCACTGTGCCGTCCGGCCAGGTAAAAATTCTCGCGGCCAGCACGGAGAGGTTGTGCAGGGCCAGCACGCCGCAGATCTTTGCCAGCAGGCCGTGCCGGTCGCGGCAGAGGATGAGCAGCGGCCACGAGCCGGACTGCTCTTCCGGGAAAAGCAACACTTTCTGCTGGAGCAAGGCGGCCTGATCGCGGTGCAGGCGCAGGTGCCGGGCCACTTCCTCCGGGCTGAAGCTGGTCAAATAATCGGCAGGCAGCTCGGCCAGCGGCATCCTGATCTCTTCGCCCGGCTTGAGCAGGGCGGCAATCTGTTCCCGCAGCCATGCCGCGCCTTCGGCCTCGCTCTTTTTGCTGCACAGCGCATCCGCCGCCGTGCAGCCCGCATCCAAGCAGGCCCGCACCTTGAGGAAGAGCTTGGCCAGCAAGTCCGCTTTCCAATCCGACCACGCCGAAGGGCCGGTGGCCTTGGAGTCAGCGATGGAAAGCAGATAGAGCATGGTCAGCATGTCGGTGTCGCCGATCAGCCGGGCCGCCTCGCGGATGAAAGCGTGGTCGCTCAGGTCGCGGCGCAGGGCGTTCTCTGGCAGATAGAGATGCCAGCGGACAAGGAAGGCCAACCGCTGGCACTCCGCGCTGTTCAATCCCATGCGCTGGCCGATGCCGCTGACGAGTTCCGCGCCGCGCTGCGAATGATCGGTATGCTGGCCCTTGCCGATGTCATGCAGCAAGGCGGCGAGACAGAGCAGCTGCGGCGCGGCCACGGTCAGCTCTGGCTCTGTGCGGCGCAGCCTGGCTAATTCCGCCACGGTCTGGAGCTGATGGCGGTCCACGGTGTAGATGTGATACAGATCGTGCTGGGCCAGCGACTCGACGGTGAAAAACTCCGGGATGCAGGCGGTGAGCAGGCCGGTCTCCAGCATGGTCTCCAGCGCGGGCAGCGGATTCTCCGTCAGCAGGAGGCCGATGAAGCTCTTGGCGGCGCGTTTCGAGCTGCGGAATGCGTCATCAACCAAATGCAGGCTGCGGCTGACCAGCTGCCGTGTCCGGTGATGCGCCGGCAGGCCTGTCCGCCCGGCCTGATAAAAAAGGCGCATGAGCAGCTGCGGCTGCTTGGCCAGCGCGGCATCGGTCACAGCGAGACGGAGGCTGCCCGCCCGCGCCACAATGCCCTGCTCCAGCTCCTGTTCACGGCTGTCTCTGCTGCTCAGGCCGAGATTCTCCTGCGCCTGCTCGAAAAAAAGATCAGTGGTCGCGGCCACGGTATGCAGGGAGCTGTAAATCTGGCGCATGAAACGCTCGACCGCCCGCATTCCCTCCCCGTCCTGACAGCCGAAATCCGCCGCCATCTCCTCCTGATATTCAAAAAAGAGACGGTCGTTCTTGCGGCGGCTGAGGCAGTGCAGACGGACGCGGACGCGGACGAGCATGTCCTGCGCGGCGGCGAGAGCCAGCCGCTCGTCCGGGCTGAATATCCCGGCATCTTCCAAGTCCACCAGCCCGTTCAGGCCGAAAACAGCTTTGGTCGTCCAGAGCATGGCCTGCATGTCGCGCAGGCCGCCTCTGCCCTCCTTGATCTGCGGCTCCAGCAGATAGGCGTGGCTGCCGTGCTTCTGCCTGCGCTCATTCCGCAAGTTCAGCATGGTGCGGACAAACTTGTCCCGGCGGCCTTCAATGTTCTTCTTGCGGTGCAGTGCCATCAGCTCCTGAAACAAGCTCTCAGAGCCGATCAGCAGCCGCGCGTCGAGCAGCGCGACCTGAAACAGATAATCCTCAGCGGCGAATTTGACTGCGTCCTTTACTCCGCGCACGCTGTGGCCAACCTCAAAGCCCGCGTCCCAAAGCGGATAAAGAATAGATTCCGCCGCCTCGCGCATCTTCTTTTCCGCCGCCCGGTCGTGCAGCAGGAGCAGGTCAATGTCGGAATAGGGATGCAGCTCGCGGCGGCCATAGCCGCCCAGCGCAATCAGGGCGATGCCGCCGCCCGCCGCCCGCACCGCTTCCGAGGCTTGAAAGCGTTCGATGACAAAAGCGTCCACCAGATCAGTCTGCCGGGCCAGCAGCTCGCTGCCGCTGAGACCGTCCTGCCAGAGGCTGCCGCAGATTTCCTGCCGTTTAAGCAGGTCAGCGGACATCAGCCTGCCTCCGCGCTGCGCTGAAGAGGATGCCTCTCATCGTGCCTTTGCCTGAATTTACAGAATTGCAACGGAAAAAGCTGTCATCATACCAAGACTGCTGACAGCCCACAAGCAGCATCTTGTCGAGGGGAAAATTGTCTGCCGCTCTTGCCGTCGTTTATGCAAAGAATGTGCCCGTTTTGGTTCTGCGCGAATAACTTGTTTGTTTGAATGGATAATTAATAAAACTACTCAACAAGCTCTCCCGCTTTTTTTAACATAAATGTATTTTTCAAAAGCATTGGCTACAATAATGTCGCTGAAGCAGCCTGCCAGAAAATGGCGCGGGCCGACGCAATACCGCTTGACGATTCCAGCGGCGCGTATAAGAGTATAGCTTGTCCGCAGGACAGAAAAGGGAATGTGCATATTCCCTGCAATACTAATCTATTATTTCGTGGAGCTGCAAAAAATGATGCGACAGAAGCATAAGTTGGCGCGGCTGCAAGCGATCGCCGCCTGTTTGTTCTGTTTTGTTCTGTCGGCAATCCCCGCTGCCGCGCAGGACAACGACATCGCCATGCTGGAGCGTTCCGGCAAAGCCTTTAGCTCGGTGGTCAAAAAGGCCGGGCCTGCGGTAGTGTATGTCAGTGTTGAGAAGACGCTGAAAGGATCGAGCGGCAGGCAGATGGAGGAATTATTTGACAATCCATTCCTGCGGCGTTTTTTTGGCGACCAATTTGAGCAGCAGCAGCCGCAGCGGCAACGGCGGCAGCCCAAACAGGAGGGCGCAGGTTCAGGCTTCATTATTGCCCCGGACGGCCTGATTCTCACCAACAATCATGTGGTTGAGGACGCGGACAAGATCACGGTCAAGCTGGCGGACAAGCGCGAGTTCATCGCCAAAGTTGTGGGCACGGACCCGCAGTCTGACGTAGCCCTGATCCGCATTGAGGCGACGAATCTGCCCACCCTGCCGCTTGGCGACTCCAACCAGCTTGAAGTCGGCGAATGGGTAATCGCTATCGGCAGCCCCTTTGAACTGAGCCAGAGCGTGACCGTGGGCGTGGTCTCGGCCATGGGCCGCAACCGCATCGGCATCAATGACTACGAAAACTTCATTCAGACCGACGCGGCCATCAACCCCGGCAACTCCGGCGGACCGCTGCTGAACATCAAAGGGCAGGCTGTCGGCATTAACACCGCGATTTTTTCGCGCAGCGGCGGCTCAATGGGCATCGGTTTCGCCATTCCGATCAATATGGCGAAATCGGTGGAGGAGCAGCTCCGCAGCCACGGCAAGGTGGTGCGCGGCTGGCTGGGGCTGATCATTCAGGATATTGATGAAAATCTTGCCCAGTCCTTTGGCCTGAGCAAGGCGGAAGGCATTTTAGTTTCTGAGGTGACTGCCGGTTCGCCAGCGGAAAAAGCTGGCCTCAAACAGGGCGATATCGTCCTGTCTCTCAACGGCGCGACGATGACTGACGTGAGCGATCTGCGCAACCGGGTGGCAATGATTCCACCCGGCACGCCGGTTGCCTTGAGCATCATCCGGGACGGTGTCCGGCAGCAGGTCAGCGTGGTGATCGCCGAGCAGCCTTCGGATTTCAGTGAAAATGCGAAGGCGAAAATGAAGCTGCAAAGCGGTTCAGTGCTGGACAAGCTCGGCCTGACCTTGCAGGAACTCACGCCTGATCTGGCCGCTCAGTTTGGCTACAGCAAAGGGCAGGGCGTGATTGTCAGCGAAGTGGAGGCGGGCAGCCCGGCGGACAACGTCGGCATCGAGCCGGGCCAGCTCATTGAAGAGGTGAACAAAATCCGGGTGCGCACCTTGGCGGAACTGAAAGATGCTCTGAAGACAAGCGGCGGCTCCAAACAGGTGTTGCTGCGGGTGCGGGCAGGTGAGTTCAGCAGATATGTGGTGCTGAAGTACGAGGAATAAACGCGGGTTTCCTGCATGATCTCACAGGGGCAGGCCGATGCCTGCCCCTTTCTTTTTCCATTTTTTTGCGCCTCCCCATGTCATTCAATACCCTTGAAGAGCTGGCTGTTTTTCTCCGCAATTTTGCCGCCGAGCGCGGCTGGGAGCCGTTTCACAGTCCGAAAAATCTGGCGATGGCCCTCAGTGTTGAGGCAGCCGAATTGACAGAGCATTTTCAATGGCTGACCGAGCGGCAGAGTTTAGAGCTGGATGAAACGCAGCGGGAGGCTGTGGCCTTGGAAATGGCGGACGTGCTGATTTACTTGGTCCGCATGGCCGACAGGCTGGACATTGACCTGCTGGCTGCGGCTCGGCATAAGGTTGTCCTTAATGCGAAAAAATATTCAGTGGCTCAATATCAAAACGAAAATCTGAAGAGCTGATAGTTGCTTGAACGGCATTTTTTTGATATAACGAAGAAAGATCGCAGCAGAAGTTTATCTTTCAAGTGAGCCATTGCCATAAAAAAATGCCTGCTTTCCTTTGCCGCTTTCACCACTTTCCTTATTTCCTCCACCGCCTCGGCTCAAACAGCGCAAATGCCGTGGCTCATGCTGCTGCTGGGAGGACAAAGCAGCGAGCCGCCGCCTGTCACCCCTGAAATTCCTGTCGCATCCGTACTAAAGCCATTTGATGCCAATATTAGCGATTTGTCAGGTCCGTTAAGCCATTCTGCAAAGTATGGGAAAACGCCAGAGATCATCGCTGTCTCAAATGGCATGGAGTTGGATGTGCTGGCGCAGGATTATGACACGGCAACTGCTTGGAATGCCGTACTGCTGCATGTTGCTCCGACTGTTAGCGGCTATAAGGTCACGCAAGCGGCCACAAACATCCCCATGTTAGACCGGATCATGGGTTTGGCGAGTGATGCTTCCGGCAACCGCTACTATGCAGTCGGCGTGAATGAAGCAAGCCAGCTAACTGTCACTTATCCTCCTTTGAATACTTATCGCAGCAACATCGTCCGGGTTGTCAAACTCAATACTGCCGGAGCTGTTCAATTCAACTCAGATTTGGACACAGCCCGTTGGTGATGGTGAATTATGAGTGATAAAACTAAAGGTTCTTAGAACGGCATTGAATTTATTATGAAAATAATATAATATCTGAAAGGCTCAGTCTTGCTTTGATGTCCGTCGCCAGTTTTCCGCAAGGAGCGGATGCGGGCTGAAATCATTTTTATATTTTTTTAAATTATGGAAAAGAAAGCTGTTCAATGCCCAGAATGCGGCTCTTTGAATATTGTAAGAAACGGTTCCATAGCAAATGGAAAGAAGAAATTTTCATGCAAGGAGTGCTCGCGTCAATTTGTTGAAAATCCAGAAAGAAGAAAAATTACTGATGCGGAATGGCGAATAGTTGACAGGCTTCTTCTTGAAAAAATATCCATGGCAGGAATTGCAAGAGCAGTCTCAATCTCAAAAAGATGGCTCCAGGACTATGTTAAAAAAAACGCGATGAAGTCAGAAAGCAGGCTTTCCAGATATCAAGAAAAGGGAAAATATTCATAGAGGCTGACGAGATGTGGACGTTTGTCGGAAGCAAGGAGAAAGACACATGGATATGGCTTGCTGTCGAGAGGAGAACAGGTCTTATAGTCGGATGTCATGTCGGAAAAAGAGATGATGCCGGAGCTGCCGCCCTGTGGGACTCCCTTTCTGAAGAATGCAAAAAGAACGGAATATTTTTTACGGATGGCCTGGCATCTTACGCAAAAGTATTTCCGGCTGACAGGCACAGAGCTGTCGGCAAAGGAAGCGGAAAAACAAGTCATGTCGAAAGGCTCAATTTAACATTCAGACAAAGATTGTCGGTATTAGTCAGGAAGACATTGTCGTTCTCGAGAAGCATAGAGAACTTAACTGCATCTGTCTGGAGATTTATTCATAATCATAATGAGCGTATTTTATTTCATTGATCACTCACGGTTTACTATTACCAGCCCGTTATGCGTTTAACAGCAGCGCGGAGATGATCATCAATCCAATGGTTGCCGCGACCTCCCGTCTGCTGGTCGGTGGCAATGAAATCGCCTTGGTGTATGGCATCAACACCAGCCCTGACAGCAACAATGTCCGCCATCAAAAAGCTCTTTCCACCAGACTGAATGCTTCGACCGGAGCAATCACTAAAACATCTTCAATCTGGTGCAGCCACTCTTTTGATCAGAGGCTTCTGTACGACGGAACAGGTATTGTTGAGTATCATCTTGGTGATGCCTATCCGAGATATATCGTGTTCGCAAAAAATCACACTCGCTACCCGTTATTCCAAATCAAAGGAACAACGGGCGAAAACAATACCTATACCCGGTTGGGCAACATCGCCTTGATTGATAATGATCCTACTTACCGCTATCTTGCCCTGTTCGCAACAGAAAGCAATGCTGCCATCAGCAGCACGGTCAATGGGCCACGCAATCTGGCTATTGTTCGGGTCAACAGCAGCACCAGCGGTGTTGATCCAAGTCTCCCTGATACGCTGGCTGTCACCTCTTCAGGAACGGCTTATACTAACCGATTAAAATGGCTGACAACCTATTCCGCCAGTTCAAATCTCGATGCGGAACGGCCTAAACTTGTCGCTATCGGCGGCGGTAAATATGCAGTGCTCTGGGAGGAATGGCTTGCAGGGACAAGCAATATCTTCAACGGTGTGTACGGAATGATCATCAATGCCCAAGGAGGAACTCTTGTTCCTGCCAAAATGCTGACCAACAAGCATCATCTGCATCGCGGTGACGACGCATTTCTGCTGAATGGCCGTGCTGGCTGGATGACCGGCAATGCGGCGAATAAAGAGTTGCTGCTTCATCTTGTGGATAGCGCACTGAACTACGAACTGGTGACGCTGAAGTGACCGAATTCTGCCGCGCCGCCTGCGCCTTTTTCCGTCCAAATGAGCAGTTAACCTCCCTCACGCCGCTCGGCAGCGGCAGAGTCAATGACACCTGGCTGGCGGTCACGGCTGCGGGAGGAAAATATGTTCTCCAGCGGCTCAATCCGGCGGTATTCCCGCAGCCCGCTTTCGTGCAGGCCAATCTCTGCCGGGTGACAGCGCATCTGCGGGCCAATTTGCCTGCGGAAAGCGGCTTCAGAGTTTTTCAAATTTTCCGCAGTCCTACGGGAGAAACAGCGTGGATAGACAGCAGCGGCGCATGGTGGCGGCTGCTCTCGTATCTTGACGGCACAACAGCCTTAGATTCGGTCAGCAGCACTGCGCAGGCGCGTGCAATCGGGGCTACGCTCGGCCTGTTTCACCGTTTGCTGGCTGATCTGCCGTCTCCGCCGCTGGCAGACACCCTGCCCGGTTTTCATAACACTCCGTTGTACTTGGCGCAGTATGACGCGATCCTGCCGCAGGCCTGCCAGCCGGAAGCCGCCGACTGCCGTGACTTCATCGCCCAGCGCAGAGCAGATATGCGCCTGCTGGAAGATGCCAAGCAGCATGGTGAAATCACGGTGCAAACTGTGCATGGCGATCCAAAAGTCGGCAATTTTCTTTTTTCGCCGGACGGACAGCAGGCGGTCAGCTTGGTGGATTTGGACACGGTCAAGCCCGGCCTGCTCCTGCACGACCTTGGCGACTGCCTGCGCTCCTGCTGCAATCCGCTGGGCGAGGAGGTGCGGAATTTGGATGAGGTCGTGTTCCGCCACGATTTTTTTGCTGCGGTGCTGGCAGGTTACTGCTCGTGCGCCGCAGGGCTGCTCACACCCGGCGACCGTCGCCTGCTGACCGACAGCGCACGGCTGATCAGCTTAGAGCTGGGCCTGCGTTTTTACAGCGATTATCTTGCAGGCAGCCGCTATTTCAAAGCCGATCACCCGGAGCAGAACCTTTTTCGGGCCAGAACGCAATTTGCGCTGGTGCGCTCAATAGAAAGTCAATATAGTGAGCTGACTGCGGCGGCTGCGGAATGCGCGGCGCAACCTGACAATTCTTGGAGAAAAAAATGAAACCTATCTTGTTCTGCTGCGGCTGCTTGACTATGCTGGCCTTGACCGCATCCTGCGCCACCACCAAGCCGGAAGAGGCGAAACCGCCCAAGACCATTGAATTGCGGTATAATGCCAGCGTGAAAGAGGGAGACGCTGTCATTAATTTCGCCTCTGTCACCAGCGACTCGCGCTGCCCGACCGGAACGCAATGCACATGGGCGGGCAATGCGGAAATCGTGCTGGAACTGACTGGCGACGGCAATCAAGCGGCGATTCTCAACACCAACCCGCAATATCAGCAAAGCTATCGCTACAACGATTTCATGCTCACCTTAAAAGAGCTGAAACCGCATCCTGAAGCAGGAAAACCTGTTGATTTAAATTCGTATGTTGCTGTGCTGACGATAGAGCACTGAGACAGTGCCATGAAAAAGCTGATTGAATTTGAGCTGGACGGCCAGCCAGTGTATGTGGAAGGCGAGGTCAGCGAGGCAGAAGGAATGCAGCTCATCAGCCACAGCGGTGACAGCGGGCCGATCAGGGCTGATGCCCGATTTGCTGAGGCAGTGGCCCGAATCAAGCCTGCTGCTGAGGTGGTGCTGAACGCCTTTCGGGAGATGAACACGCCGGATGAGATCAATCTGGAATTTGGCCTGAAGTTCAATGCCAAAACCGGTGTGATCATTGCCTCTGCTGACAGCGAGGCCACCTTCAAAGTCTCCTTGAAGTGGAGCAACAAGAAGTGATGCAGTCATGTCTGCCCCCACGCTGGAATCCGCCTTTGTCCGCATTCTGATCAACGACAGCGCAGGCCGTGCCGCTGCCGGAACTGGTTTTCTGGCTGCGCCGCGCCATGTGCTGACCTGCGCCCATGTGGTCAACACCGCCCTGCGGCGCGGGGAATATGAGCCTGAGCATCCTGACAGGCTCATTTCTCTCGACTTCGCCTTGCTGCCCGGCCAGCCATTGATGCAGGCAAAAGTCTTGCACTGGTTTCCGGCGCGGAAGAATGCCGCTGTCGGCGAGCTGGAAGACATCGCTGTGCTGGAGTTGCCGGAAGATGCGCCGCTGCCAGCCGGAGCGCAGCCCGCGCCCTTGGTGCTGTTCGAGGAGCATTGGGGCAGACAGGTCAGGCTGCAAGGTTTTTCTGTGCCTGCGGGCACCTGCGCCAATCTGACTTTGCAAGGACTGAACACGCAGGGGCTGATTGAGCTGCACCACCAAGGCAGCGGCGTGGTTGCGCCCGGTTTCAGCGGCACAGCGGTCTGGTCGGTGCAGGAAAATGCGGTCTGCGGCATGGCGGTGGCGGTGTGGAAAGAACTCAACACCGCGTATATGATTCCTGCCGCCACGCTGATTCAAGCCTTTCCTGAGCTGGACAGATGCAGCCGCCCGGTCAATCCCTACCGGGGCATGGAAGCCTTCCGGGAGAAAGATGCCCAATTCTATTTCGGCAGAGAGGCGGACGCAGCCGCGCTGCGGCAGAAAATCGAACAGCAGCCCTTCACAGCGGTAATCGGCGCGAGTGGCAGCGGCAAATCTTCCTTAGTTTTTGCCGGACTGCTGCCCATCCTACTCCAGAGCGGCGGCTGGCTGCTTGCCGCCTGCCGTCCCAAGCAGCAGCCTTTTCACGAGCTGGCCGCCAGTCTGATTCCCTTCCTCTACGAGGACGAGCTGGAGCGGGTGAAGAAAAGCAGGCAGTGCGCCGCTGACCTATTTTCTGGAGAGCTGCACCTGTCTGACCTGCTTCAGCGCATTGCCGAGCGCAACGACTGCTGCCGTTTCCTCCTTCTTGTTGATCAATTTGAAGAACTCTACACCCTGAACGCGGACAGAGCCTTGGCCCGTGCCTTTGTCGCCCAGCTTTTGGCGACGCAGTCCGAGGGATTCAGGGCGGTCATCACCCTGCGGGCGGATTTTCTCGAAGCCGCGCTCGGTGACGGGGACTTTGCCAAGGCCCTGAACGACTGCCCGCCGCTGCACCTGTCGCCGATGGACAGCCACGGGCTGCGCTTGGCGGTGGAGGGGCCTGCGGAATTGCTCGGCACCCGTTTTGAGGCAGGCTTGACCGATCTGATTGTTGCGGATGTGGGCACTGAACCGGGCGGCCTGCCGCTGTTGGAATTCTGCCTGACCCAACTTTGGGAGCAGCAGGCGTTCCGGCAGATCAACCATGCGGCCTACAAGAGCGGCGGCGGCGTGCGGCAGGCTTTAGCCCGTCATGCAGACACGGTGCTGGCGGAGTTTGATCAGGAGGCAGTCCGCCGGATTTTCCTCAAATTGGTGCGGCCCGGCCAAGGCACGGAAGACACCCGGCAGGTGGCAGCTCTGGCGGATTTTCAGGAAGAGCAGCGCGGGCTGATCAAGCAGCTTGCTGACCGGCGGCTCTTGGTCACGTCCGGCGATGAGGCCGGGCCGCAGGTGGAGGTGGCGCATGAGGCCCTGATCCGGCATTGGCAGACCTTGCGCAGATGGGTGGATGCGGAGCGGGACTTTCTCGTCTGGCGGGACAAGCTGCGGGTGCTGCTGCGGCAGTGGCAGGAGAGCGGCCATGATGAGGGAGCCTTGCTGCGCGGTTTTCCGCTGGATGAGGCGTTGCAGTGGCGGGGCAGTCATACGGAGCATCTGGATGAGAAGGAGCTGGAGTTCATCCGGGAGAGCGAGGCGGCGCGAAAGAAGCAGCGGAGGAGGAAAGGCATTGCCGCAGGTGCGGGGCTGCTGCTTGCCGCAGCGGTGATGGCGGTGTTTTTTGTGCTGTGGAAGGATGCAGAGCGGCAGAAGGTGGTGGCCGAGCAGAAGACTGTTGAGGCGCAAAAAGAGAAAGATAAGGCGGAACAGCAGACCTTTACAGCCAATTATAATCTTGCCAAGGCGTTTGAAGAAAAGGCACTGACCGCGCTGAAAGCCGCCAGTGGACAAGGCGATGTGGAATACAAAAAGGCTATACTCTTTGCCGCCGCAGCCTTAACGCAGACAACTCCAGCTGATGCAACGAACATACAAGCTGCTTCTGTAGGCAGTCTTTTTTTACCTGCCGTCTTTCATGCCGGATTTCTGGAATTGACTGTTTTTAAAGGACATGAGAAGCTTGTCCACAGTGCGTCGTTCAGCCCGGACGGCAAAACCATCGTCTCGGCTTCTTGGGATAAAACCGTTCGTCTCTGGGACGCATCCAGCGGCAAGGAGCTGGCTGTCCTCAAGGGGCATGAGAGGTATGTCCACAGTGCGTCGTTCAGCCCGGACGGCACGGCCATTGTCTCCGCTTCGAGTGACAATACTGTTCGTCTTTGGGACGCATCCAGCGGCAAAGAGCTGGCTGTCCTCAAGGGGCATGAGAGGACTGTCAACAGCGCGTCGTTCAGCGCGGATGGCAAGACCATTGTCTCCGCTTCCGAGGACAGCACTGTTCGTCTCTGGGACGCATCCAGCGGCAAGGAGCTGGCTGTCTTCAAGGGGCATGAAGGGACTGTCTTCAGCGCGTCGTTCAGCCCGGACGGAAAGACTATTGTTTCGGCTTCCGATGACAAAACCGTTCGTCTCTGGGACATACCCAGCGGCAAGGAGCTGGCTGTTTTCAAGGGGCATGATAAATGGGTATACAGCGCGTCGTTCAGCGCGGATGGCAAGACCATTGTCTCCGCTTCCGAGGACAGCACTGTTCGTCTCTGGGACGCATCCAGCGGCAAGGAGCTGGCTGTCTTCAAGGGGCATGAGGGGAATGTCTTCAGCGCATCGTTCAGCCCGGACGGCACGGCCATTGTCTCCGCTTCGAGTGACAATACTGTTCGTCTTTGGGACGCATCCAGCGGCAAGGAGCTGGCTGTCTTCAAAGGACATGAGAATTATGTCTTCAGCGCGTCGTTCAGCCCGGACGGCAAGACCATTGTCTCCGCTTCGGGTGACCCCGTATTGACTTCTAAGGATAGTACCATTCGTCTCTGGGACGCATCCAGCGGCAAGAATCTGGCTATCTTCAAGGGGCACGAGAAATGGGTATACAGCGCGTCGTTCAGCCCGGATGGCAAGACCATTGTCTCCGCTTCGGGTGACAAGACTGTTCGTCTCTGGGACGCATCCAGTGGCAAGGAGCTGATTGTCTTCAAAGGACATGAGAATGATGTCAAGAGCGTGTCGTTCAGCCCGGACGGCAAGACCATTGTCTCCGCTTCGGGTGACAAGACTGTTCGTCTTTGGGACGCATCCAGCGGCAAGGAGCTGGCTGTCTTCAAAGGACATGAGAATGATGTCAAGAGCGTGTCGTTCAGCCCGGACGGCAAGACTATTGTCTCCGCTTCGGGTGACAAGACTGTTCGTCTCTGGGACGCAAGGAGCGGCAAGGAGCTGATTGTCTTCAAAGGACATGAGAATGATGTCAACAGCGCGTCGTTCAGCCCGGACGGCAAGACTATTGTCTCCGCTTCGGGTGATCACTTGTCGTTTTTTTCAAAGGACAATACCGTTCGTCTCTGGGACGCATCCAGCGGCAAGGAGCTGGCTGTCTTCAAAGGACACGAGAATTATGTCAACAGCGCGTCGTTCAGCCCGGACGGCAAGACCATTGTCTCCGCTTCGGGTGACCCCTTGTCGATTTCAAAGGACGATACCGTTCGTCTCTGGGACGCATCCAGCGGCAAGGAGCTATCTGTCTTTAAGGGACATGACGCGCCTGTCCACAGCGTGTCGTTCAGCCCAGACGGCAAGACCATTGTCTCCGCTTCGGGTGACCCCGTATCGACTTCTATGAACAGTACTATACGTCTTTTGGATACATCCAACGGCAAGGATTTGGCTGTCTTCAAGGGACATGAGAAGACTGTCCGCAGCGCGTCGTTCAGCCCGGACGGCAAGATCATAGTCTCGGCTTCCGATGACAATACCGTGCGGCTCTGGGATTTGCGCTTTCACCATCTTTTCTTGTCCGCTGATTTTAAGAAACCCACGCCCCTTTACTTCACCTTCATCGAAGCCGTAAAATTCCTCTGGGAATTGGACGTGCAGGGCCTTGAAATCGTGCATAAGGAACGCACCCCAGCGGACATGGAACGCTTCGGCAGCCTGCTTGCGCCCCCGCCGCCCGGCCAAAGCAAATTCGACCAAGTGCTGGAATGGGCGGAGAAGCAGCAGGGGAAGTGAGGGCTTAATAGGAAGAGGCTGAACCCAATCTTCTCTGTGCAATTGAGCCAGGGATTGTGTTATGCCGGAAGAATCCAGCAAACTCTAACCTGAATAACTTCATGAACATTCACTACGAAGGACTTCCCGCCTCCCTGCTGACGCTGGGCAAGCCGGACTGGAACGATGCTGACTGGCAGAAGAAATATCAGCCGCTTGGCTTTTCTCTTGAGCATGTGCCGGATTTGATCCGCATGGCCGTCGATGAAGAGCTGAATCAGGCTGATTCAGAAAGCGCGGCAATTTGGGCGCCGGTTCATGCGTGGCGGATATTGGGCGTGCTGCGGGCGGCGGAGGCCATCAAACCGCTGCTGGATATGCTTGGCCTTGACGACGAGAACGACTGGGCAATGGAGGAACTTCCCAAAGTTTTGGCTATGATCGGCGAGCCAGCCCTGCGCCCCTTGACGTGGCAGCTTGCTGATTTGAAACGCGCAATGTATGCGCGGTCAGGGGCTGCTGAAGCCTTGACCCAGATGCCGCAGCAGCATCCTGAACTCCGGCAGGAATGCGTCAACCGGCTGGAGCGCGAGCTGGCGGCCCGGCGCAAGGAAAATGACCACACGCTCAACGGCTTTATCGTTGCCGACCTGATTGCCCTCAAGGCGGTTGAGACCATGCCGACCATCCGGCAGGCGTATCAGGAACGCTGTGTTGATTTAACCATTTGCGGCGACCTTGAAGAGGTGGAGTTGTCATTCGGCCTCCGGGAGCAACGCTCCACGCCGCGTCCGCGCCTGTTTCCGCGCAGTCTTTTTTCATCCAAGAAGAAGAAAAGGGCGAGCGGAAAAATCGGCAGAAATGATCTCTGCCCTTGCGACAGCGGCAAAAAATATAAACAATGCTGCTGGGGCAAATAACCAGCAAGCGCACTCTGATTTCATCTTTTTCAATGTTCATGAACTACATCAGCACACGCGGCGGCATCACGCCTGTTCCTTTTGACCAAGCCGTGATGATGGGCCTGGCGCGGGACGGCGGCCTGCTCCTGCCGGAACGCCTGCCCACGATTGAGCCAACCTTGCTCAATGCTTGGCAGACCCTTTCCTATCAAGATTTGGCTTTGGAAGTGCTCTCGCTCTTCACCGGCGACATGCCTCGCGCCGATCTGGAAGACATGATCGAGCGGGCCTGCAGCAGCTTCCGCCACCCGCAGGTGACACCGCTGCGCCAGGTCGGCGATTTGCACATTCTGGAGCTGTTCCACGGCCCGACGCTCGCTTTCAAAGACGTGGCCCTTCAGCTGCTTGGCAATCTCTTCGAGTACGAGCTGAACAAGAGCGGCGGCTTCATGAATATCATCGGCGCGACCTCCGGCGACACCGGCAGCGCGGCGATTTATGGTGTGCGGGGCCGGAAAGGCATCAACATTTTCATCCTCCACCCGCATGGCCGCACCAGTCCGATTCAGGCCCTGCAAATGACCACAGTCACGGACGCGAACGTCTTCAACATCGCGGTGCGCGGCACCTTTGACGATGCGCAGGCCATTGTCAAGACCCTGTTCAACGATCTGGACTTCCGCGACAAATACCGCTTGGGCGCGATCAACTCCATCAACTGGGCGCGGGTGCTGGCGCAGGTGGTGTATTATGTTTTCGCCTTCCTTAAACTGCGCAAGAGCGGCTGCGAATCGGTTGATTTTTCCGTGCCGACCGGCAACTTCGGCGACATCTTCGCTGGCTATGTGGCCAAGCGTCTGCTGCCAGCAGGCTGCATCAACCGCTTGATTCTCGCCACAAACTCGAACGACATCTTGGCCCGCTTTGTCAATCAGGGTGATTATTCCATCGCCGGGGCCGTGTCGCCGACCTTCAGCCCCTCGATGGACATTCAGATCGCCTCCAATTTCGAGAGGTATCTGTATTATCTCCTCAATGAGGACGGCGGCAGGGTGAAGGCAGAAATGGAGCATTTTGCCGCGACCGGGCGGATGGATTTGTCCGGCTGCATTGAGGAAGTGCGCCGCGACTTCGCTGCCCGTGCGGTTTCCGAGGAAGAGACCATCGCCACCATCCGCCAAACGCATCAGGAGCATGGCTATCTGCTCGATCCGCACACGGCGGTCGGCGTGAAGGCCGCGCTGGAGCTGAAGGAAGAACGTCCTGTGGTCTGCTTGGCCACAGCGCATCCGGCCAAGTTCGGCGACGCAGTGCGCCAAGCTATCGGCAAAGAAGTGGAGCTGCCGCCTGCGCTGGCCGGTCTTTCCAAGCTGGAAAGCCGCTGCGAGGTGATGGATGCGCAGGCGGAGCTGATCCGGGCGTATGTGCAAAACAATGCACTGCTGTAAAGTGTCTCTCCTGCGCCTTCTCTGAAAAAGCACTCTCGTGCAAGCTGCCGTCGCATGAGAGATGTACGCGCCATTGCACGGGAGAGGTGCACACCATTGATCGAGAGAAGTATCCATCATTGCACTCTCGTGCAAGGAGCGGTCGCACTCCGCTGCAATCCATTGTTGCATTCCAATGCAAGTATATGTGCGATGCAGCAGAGGCGAAAAATTTTTCGCCCCTGCATCTAACTTTTTCCATACTTCAGCACGGATGCGTCATATTTTGCTTGACAGGCATGGCGCACCGCTGTATTTTGCCGGAAGCAGCAGTGTCCCACCTCGCTTATCCCGCCTTTTTCACAGGAGAATCATCATGGCCACGCTTCAATGGCGACCGGCAGTCAACGCGCTCACCAAACCTGTTTCCTACCGCATCCAGATTATTCCCCGCAACGTTGCGGGCTATGAGGAAATGGCCGCTGACATCTCCGCCGCGCACCCCAATTACAACGCCGATCTGGTGCGCTCGCTCGCCCCGCTGATGATGGAGTGGATTCAGAACAGGATGATCAACGGCGATCAGGTCACGCTGCCCAACGCCTTCATCTTCGGCGTTTCCGCCCAAGGGCGTTTGGACAGCCCTGATGCGCCCCTGCCTGATGATGAGGACATGCTTCAGGTGAGCATCAGCGGCACCCGTGACTTCATGCGCAGGCTGCGTGCGGAAGCCCGGCTGGAACGTCTGACCATGAACAAGAAGCTCCCGAACATCACTTCAGCGGAAGACACCAAGCTCAAGCTGGCTGATGTGCTCAACCCGGCGGGCCTGCTGCGTCTGAGCGGCAGCAATTTGTATTTTGATGAGAACGACCCGCATTGCAGCTGCGTGATCCGGGGCACGGAGAGCGGCGAGAAAAAACAAAGCACTTTCGGCACGGTCTCCAACTCTGAGATACTGCTTGCGCCCGACATCCCGGCCCAGTCCCACCCGTGGAACAATGAGCACACCATCAGCGTGACCACTCAGTACACTGAGCACGGCACCCCGCGCACCGGCACCTATGAGCGCAGGCTGCGCAGCCCGCTGGCAGTCCCGAATATGGGACACCCGCATCCGCCTGAGACCGGCATTCTCACTGGCAGCGCAGCCGCGCCGCATGTCAAAATCACCGGCGGCTCGGTTTCGGCGGACGAACGCCTGCGCATTCAGGTGATTCAAGACCTGCCAGCAGGGCGGCTGCTCTTTTCGCTGATTGATATGAAGGCGGATGGCGCGGGCGGAAATGAAATCCCGGTGACACAGAACGGGGCATACACTCTGCCGGGTTTTGCTGGTTCCGCTGTGAGCAACTTGGAGATCGCCGTGAATAATTACGCCGCGCTCTGGGAGATGCTCCGCAATGACTATAACGGCAGGCTGGTGGATATTCTGGATGTGAGGGTGTAGGAGTGATTTTTGTGCCTCCGCAACTGCGAGGTTGCGGAAAGGGGTTGTGGTACTGGCACTGGCAAGAGTACTCTTTTTACTCTCAAACGTTTTTAGGTGAGTTATGTTTTTAAGGTATCTTAGAAAACATAACTCACAGGAGAATCCATAAGATGGATCTAAGAGAGGCACTTTTACGTGATGCCTTAGATGCTTATCAGAAAGAATATCGAGAACTAATGGATATATGGAAAAATTTGGAAGGAAAGGCTCAATGGATCGTTACGGTGTCTGGAATTTTTTTCGCAGGGATGTTCGCTTTTATTCGCAATCCCTTGTTACAGCCTGTTCACTATTATGAACAATGCTTGCTTACAGCCTCTGTAGTTTTGCTTGTCTTGAGCGTTGTTTCAGCATTATTGGCACAGCGGCTTTTTGATGTTCAGAAAGCTCCTTATGGTGATCTGTTGGGTGCGTTGGTTAAAGACCTAATAGATTCTGATGAAATCTCTTCCGATCGTATTTATTGTTATCTCGCTGAACAGGGTACTTTTTGGAAGGAAACTAATTTAACAGTTCAGATAGTTAACAAGAAAAAGATAGCAAGTCTATTGTGTGCGCAATGTTTTCTTGTTTTATCAATATTGTGCTGTGTGATTTACACTATTATTAAAATATGGGGTAACCAACCATGACTGACAAGGTAAGAAAATGTCTCAAGTGTTGTAGAGATGCTGAAATTAATAGTAATTATTGTCATTATCATCGACCGGAAGCTGGTAGAAGGACACGTGCATTTGCTCATGTTGAGTATCGCTGCTCCAATAAGAAAAAACAAACAGCAAAACGAGAAAAAGTAACAGCAAAGATGCTAAGAAGCATAACACAGATAAGTAAAAAATAGCGAGTAGGCTGGGCAAACAGCTTTATCGTTTGCCCACGCAAACCGACATACTTGGCGGGAAAAAGCCGCTTGCCCGCCCTACGGTGCTTAAAAAGGCATGAGATTGTATCTTGATATCAGAAAAGCTGTTGAAATACTTATCGAGAAGCTCGGCGAAGTGGAGGCAATTCGTTTTCTTGCTCTCTCGAAAACAAAGCGAATGGAATCTGTTGAGCGGCACAGAATTTGGCAGGAGAGCTTGAAGAAAGAAGAGTTCTTTGCTGAATCCTTCAAATAAGATCAATAAACTTAACCCCCTTCCTCGCCCGCAGGACAGCCTGTTGTCCTGCCAATTGCATTTGCTTTCTCAATTTCCTGCTTTCATTCTGTCTGTATATATGATAGCATTCAAATAAAACCATACACTGAGCATGGTGCCGAAAGTCGTAATTGATACAAATATTATTGTGTCAGCATTGATAAGCAACGATGGAAGTTACTCAAGAAAGATTATTGAAAAAGTTTTTAAAGACGAGATTACTCCGCTTATGGGAGAGGCGTTGTTCAATGAACACATTGAGGTTGCTGGCAGACAGGATATATTCAAATCATGCGTTTTAGATGAGGTGGAAAGAGGAGAGTTACATGAAATGTTGCCGTTGGTGCAGGATTTACTACACTTGGAGGCCAAACCTTCAGGATGAAGGTGACAATCACATCATTGAACTGGCTGTCGCGGGAGGAGCTGGCTACATCATTACTAAGAACATTAAAGATTTAAAAAGCGGGGAGCTTTTGTTCGATAACTTGCGGATTGTCACGCCTGATGAATTTATTGAGGAGGCACTATGGGAACAGTTACAGTAAGACTGCCAGATGATACCCACAGAAGAGTCAAGGAGCTGGCGGCATCAAGACAAACGAGTGTCAATAAACTCTATGAAGAATTCACGATAATGGCTTTATCTGCATTTGATGCTGAAAACCGTTTTAAAGCTATGGCAGGCAAAGGCAATAAAAAGCGTGGGCTTGAATTATTAAAGAAACTTCAAACCCATTACGATGAATAGCAGACAGTAAGGTTCCCTAAGCGAAGTCGAAGGGCATATAAGCGGGTGTCTCCCATCCATCCACATTCAGTGAGGCAGGAAAGCCGCTGCTGGCATAAACACCACTACCATTCAGGAGAAACGACATGAACATAGAGAATTTGCTCGGCAAAATGCTTCAGGAGGCGATGGGAGGCGGCAATCAGGCATCGCATGGGTATCATCACGGTCAGAACCGACATTCGTCCGGTTCAGGCTCGCTGCTTGGCAGTCTGACCGAGCAACTGACCTCCGGCAAAGGGCTGATGACCGCCATCGGGCTTGGCGTAGGGGCCTATGAAATTTTCCGCGGCGGCCAGCAGCAAAGCCAGCCGCAGGCTGGGGCGAACTGGGGCGGCAATCCCATGCCTGCCGCAGCTCCGGTTCCTCCACCTCCCCCGCCGCCAGCAGCAGGAGGCAGCGTTATTCCTGCGCCGTCGTCTGCGCCAGTCACTCCTCCTGCGGCGAAATTTGACGAGCAGGAATTGGCACGCCGCCTGATTCGGGTTATGATTGCCGCCGCCCACGCTGACGGCACATTGGATGCGGAGGAGGAAAAAAACATCCTCGACCGTTTGCGCGGCGCGGAGCTGTCGCAGGAGGAAAAAATGTTCCTGCTGGAGGAACTGCATCACCCGCGCAATATCGCCGAACTGGCCGAAGGTCTGAGCGGCTCGGTCCGTTTGGCGCAGACGGTGTATGCGGTGGCCCTTTCCGCCATCACCGTGGACACCGAAAGCGAACGCCGCTGGCTGGACGAGCTGGGCGCGGCCCTTGGCCTCAGCGCGGAAATCCGCCGCTTCATCGAAGAAACCCGTTAACCAGTTCATGAAACCACCCTCTTTCCCTGCGCTTTCTCAAGACTGCCGCCTCGTTGACACCCACTGCCATTTGGACATGCCTGAATATCAGGCCGATCTTGACGCAGTGATCAGCACGGCCCGGCAGCGCGGCGTGGGCCGGATCATCACCATCGGCATTGATCTGGCCAGCTCGCGCCGGGCGGTGGAGCTGGCCGGGCAATATGCGGACGTGTATGCCGCTGTCGGCATCCATCCGCACGATGCGGCCACGGCGGACGACGAGGCTTTCCGCCAGCTCCGCGATTTGGCCGCCGCGCCCAAGGTGGTTGGCTTTGGCGAAATTGGGCTTGATTATGCCAAGAATTATTCGGCCAAAGAGGTGCAGCTACCTGTCTTCATCCACCAGCTTGAGCTGGCCAAGGAACTTGCCCTGCCGCTGATCATCCACGACCGCGACGCGCACGAGGACTGCCTGCGCCTGCTGCGGGAAAAAGGGTCGTTCCCACGCGGCGGCGTGATGCACTGCTTCACCGGCGACAGAAGGCTGGCCGAGCAGGTGCTGGAGCTGGGCTTTTACCTGTCTATTCCGGGCATCATTACGTTTCCCAAAGCGGAAAGCCTGCGCGAAGTCGTGCGCGGCCTGCCGCTGGACCGGCTGCTGCTGGAAACCGATGGCCCATTCCTCGCGCCGGTGCCGTTTCGGGGTAAATGCTGCCGCCCGGAACATCTGCTCCACACCGCTGCGGCGGTGGCCGAATTGAAAGGCGTGCCGTTGGATGAACTCGCCCGGCAGACCACCTGCAATGCGGAAAAATTGTTTGCTTTCTCAAAATGATCGGCGATAATCTTGCCCATATCCGGGCGGCTGTCCGGGAAGCGGCCCTGCGCTGCGGCAGAAATCCTGACGCAATCAAAATTGTGGCGGTGTCCAAGCATGTCGCCGCCGCACGGCTCATTGAGGCGCAGGTGCACGGCCAGACCATCTTTGGCGAGAATTATCTGCAAGAGGCGGCGGGCAAGATCAACCAGCTGCATGGCCCGCTGGAATGGCACTTTATCGGCCATTTGCAAAGCAACAAAGCCGCGACTGCCGCCGAGCTGTTTCAGGTCATCCAGACTGTTGACCGGCTGAAAATCGCTGCCGCGTTGAACCAGCACGCCGGACGGCTGGGCAAAACGCTGGACGTGCTGGTGCAGGTCAATGTGGGCCGGGAAGCGCAGAAGTCCGGTGTGCTGCCGGAAGATGCCGCAGGCCTGCTGCGGGAGCTGCGCCTGCTGGTCCATCTGCGCGTCCGGGGCCTGATGACCATGCCGCCGCTGGGCCGCGAGCCTGAGGAAAGCCGTCCGTGGTTCCGTTCGCTTAAACAGCTCTCATTGCAGTTGACTGAAGAGGGCTTGTTTTACGACAACAGCGCGGTCGAGCTGTCTATGGGCTTGTCAGGAGATTTCACCGTCGCCATTGAAGAAGGCGCAACGATGATCAGAATCGGCACGGCGATTTTTGGCGAAAGACCGAAATATCCAACTCATGATGTCGTAATATAAAAGGAAGATAATGAAAATAGCAATGATCGGCACCGGCTACGTCGGCCTTGTCACTGGCACCTGCTTGGCGGAGTTCGGCCATGACGTGGTCTGCGTGGACAAAATTGAGGAGAAGATCGTCCGCCTGCGGCAGGGGCAGATTCCGATCTACGAGCCGGGCTTGGATGTGATGGTGGCCAAAAACGTGGCCGAAGGGCGGCTGCGCTTCACCACCAAATTGGACGAGGCGGTGCCGGAGGCGGAGGCGGTCTTCATCGCGGTGGGCACGCCGTCGTCCCGGCGCGGCGACGGCTACGCCGACCTCAGCTACATCTATGCGGCAGCCAAGGAAATCGCCCCCTGCCTGCGCGGCTACACCGTGATCGTGGACAAAAGCACGGTGCCGGTGGGCACAGCCCGGCAAGTGGCCCGCATCATCCGCGAGGCGAATCCGCAGGCGGAATTCGACGTGGCCTCCAACCCGGAATTTCTCCGCGAAGGCGCGGCGATAGCCGACTTCATGCGCCCGGACCGGGTGGTGATCGGCGTGGATTCGGACCGTTCAGAGCAGGTGCTGCGCGAAATCTACAAACCGCTCTATCTGCGCGAAACGCCGATAGTCAGCACGAGCATCGAGACTGCCGAGCTGATCAAATACGCGGCCAACGCCTTCCTGGCGGTGAAAATCAGCTTCATCAACGAAATTGCCTCAGTCTGCGAGGCCGTGGGCGCGGATGTGGCCGCTTTGGCCAAAGGCATCGGCATGGATGGCCGGATCGGCAGCAAATTCCTTCATCCCGGCCCTGGCTATGGCGGCTCCTGCTTCCCGAAAGACACCCTCGCCCTGATGCGCTTGGTGCAGGAATATGGCGAAAGCCTGCGCATCGTTGAGGCGGCAGTGGAAGTGAACGCGGCGCAGAAGGCGCGGATGGTCAAGAAGATTCGCGACGCAATGGGCGGTTCGGAGGCGGGCAAGGTCATCGCGGTGCTCGGCCTGACCTTCAAGCCGGAAACCGATGACATGCGCGACGCGCCCGCAATCACCATTCTTCCGGCCCTGCTGGAAAAAGGCGCGTCAATCCGGGCGCATGACCCGAAAGGCATGAAAGAGGCGCGAAAATATCTGCCCGAAGGTGTGGATTATGTGGAGAATGCCT
The DNA here is from genome assembly GCF_048287415.1 of Candidatus Electronema sp. JM. Taxonomy (NCBI): domain Bacteria; kingdom Pseudomonadati; phylum Thermodesulfobacteriota; class Desulfobulbia; order Desulfobulbales; family Desulfobulbaceae; genus Candidatus Electronema; species Candidatus Electronema sp. JM. The sequence goes on along the minus strand of NZ_JBLWEN010000027.1, from coordinate 38,056 downwards.
ACGCCGCCTGCGAAGGCGCGGACGCAGTGGTGCTGATGACGGAATGGAATCAGTACCGCGCCCTTGATTTGGAGCGGCTGAAAAAGGCCTTGCGGCAGCCGGTCTTCATTGACCTGCGCAATGTCTATGAGCCTGCGGCGATGAAGGCGCAGGGATTCCGCTATGTGGCGATTGGAAGACGTTGAAACGAAGGCAGGGAGGGCACTTGAAAAAAGCCCTCTCTGCTTTTTTGTTCAGACGGCTTACTTCTTTTTGGCCCCTGAGGCGCGCTTGGCGGCTTTCAGCGGGTTGACTTTGATGGTGACCACTTTGATTTCCGGCTTGGAATGGGTGGCCAAGTTGCAGAAGCCCAGCCGCCATTTCGCCGCCGGCTGCATGAAGGTGCCGCAGTACTGGCTGCTGTTTTCGGCAACAACGCGGTCGCAGCCGCTGCACTTGTCAATGATCGGCTGAAAGCCGCCGGAGCTGTATTTCCCTGCGCTGCTGGTCTGCATTCTGCGAACCTCCTGAAAAAATATGATGTTTTCCTTGAACTGGAAAGAAATCTTGCATACAATACAATAAAACTGGTTGCGCCAAGCTGCCATTTTATAAATGGTATTGCGCTCGCTGTCAACTGTTTATGCGATTTTTCCGGCTGAAAAATATCACTGGTGGGGTCTGAGCGATGCCTGTTTACGTCTGGAAAGGAAAAAATTCCCTCGGCAACAAAATCAAGGGCGAAATTGAAGCGGTGAACGAGGCGGGCGTGCTGGCCCAGCTCAAGCGTCTGCGCATCCAGAATCCGACGGTGAAGGAAAAGCCGAAGGACATGTTTGCCAATGTGGCCTTCATGCAGCCCAAGGTCACAGGCAAGGACATCGTCATCTTTGTCCGGCAGCTGTCCACGATGATTGACGCAGGTCTGCCCTTGGTGCAGAGCCTGCAGATACTTTCCAAGCAGCAGGATAATCCCACCTTTAAGCGGGCGTTGGCGGAAATTCTCAACGATGTTGAGACCGGCATGACGCTGGCCGATGGCATGCGCAAGCATCCAAAAATATTTGACTCACTCTTCGCCAACATGATTGAGGCGGGCGAGGTCGGCGGCATCTTGGACACCATCCTCTCCCGACTTGCGGCGTTCAAAGAAAAATCCATGGCCTTGACGAAAAAAATCAAAGGTGCCATGACCTATCCGGTAATTTGTCTCGGCATCTCCATTCTGATTTTGTCGGTCATCTTGATCTTTGTTATCCCAGTCTTCAAAGATATGTTCGCCAGCATGGGCGGCGCGCTGCCTGCGCCGACGCAAATCGTTGTTGATATGAGCGAATTCGTCAAGGCAAATTTTATGTATATGATTTTTGCAGCTTGGCTGGCGTTTGCCGCTTTTAAAAAATATTACAATACAGAGAAAGGCAGAGTGCAGGTTGATGCCATGATGCTTCATGCGCCAGTGGCAGGCCCGCTGATCCGCAAAGTGGCGGTGGCGAAATTCACCCGCACTCTCAGCACCATGCTGGAAAGCGGTGTGCCGATCTTGGATGCGCTGCAAGTTGTGGCGAAGACCGCAGGCAATAAAATTATTGAGCAGGCGGTGTTTCATGTCGCCAGTTCGATTGCCGAAGGTCGTCCGATTGCCGAACCGCTGGAGGAATCCGGCGTGTTTCCGTCGATGGTTGTGCAGATGATCAACGTCGGCGAATCAGTCGGCGCTCTTGATACGATGCTGTCGAAAATAGCTGATTTCTATGATGAAGAGGTGGATCAGGCAGTTGAGAATTTGACCGCCATGATTGAACCCTTCATGATGGTTTTCCTTGGCGGCATGATCGGCGGCCTAGTCGTTGCCATGTATCTGCCAATATTCACAATGGGTAAAAATATCTGACAGAGGCGGCGGGAAGGCGAAATTATGCCGCCTTCTTCGTTTTTTTCTGATAATTATTGACATTGCCGCTGTCTTTTCTTATAATCCTGAGAAGTTGAGAACAGACAAACGCAGATAACCAACGAGGAACAGCGATGACCCTGACTAAAGCCAATCTCATTCAAGCGGTCTATAAAAAACATCCCAGCCTGACCAAGACGCAGGCTGCCGAATCGGTGGAGACCTTCATTCAGCTCGTCAAAGAGTCCCTGATCAAGGGCGAAGATCTGCTTCTCAGCGGCTTCGGCAAGTTCAATGTGAAGGACAAAAAGCCCCGGCGCGGGCGTAACCCGCAGACCGGCGACGAGCTGATTCTTGATGCCCGCCGGGTTGTGACCTTCAAGCCCTCCGGCATTCTGCGCAGCAAGATCAACAACGGCAAGTAGGACGATGAAGCAAACACCCGCTTTGAACTCCGGGCGGGTGGGCAATCAATCTGTCTTCCGCAATAAACCGCGCAGCAGCACGTCTTCGCCCAATTTTTCCGCAGTCAGTTCTGTCAGCAGGGCTTCTGGCGCATCGCCGGTGAGCAGCGGTGTTCCGTTTTCGCCGATGAAGCAGGGCGCAACAAAGAGGCAGGCTTCATCCGCCAGCCCGGCCCGCAGAAAGGCTCCATGCACTGCCGCGCCGCCTTCCACGAGCACTGAAGTGATGTTGCTTTGACCGAGAATTCGCAGCACCTGCTTCAGATCAAGCTGCCCGTTTTCATTAGCAGCAACGCGGTGAACCACTGCGCCAGCCTCTTCCAGTTTGCGCTGCTTTTCGGCGCAGGCATCAGTTCGGCAAAAAATCCACGTCTGCGCGGCTGATTGCTGTCGCAGCATTTTTGCTTCTGGCGGCAGGCGGAGCTGACTGTCTAAAATTACCCGCAGCGGGTCGCGGCCTTGCTCCAAGCGGCAGGTGAGCGCAGGATTGTCAATCAGGGCCGTGCCGATGCCGATCAAAATGGCATCCAGCTCGTCGCGCAGCTCGTGCGTCCGCCGCTGCGATTCCGGCCCAGTGATTGCCCCGCCTTGGCCGCGCATCCGGCTGATTTTGCCGTCTAAACTCATGCCAGCCTTTAAAACCACCCACGGCAGGGCGGTGCTCGAATGCTTGATGAAAGGCCGGTTGAGCTGGCGGCATTTCTCTTCCAAAATGCCCATTTCTACAATAACACCTTGGCTGCGGAGGAATTCCGCCCCGCCTGCGGCAACCGGATTCGGATCGGCCATGCCGACGACCACGCGGGCGATCCCGGCGGCCAAAACTGCACGGCTGCACGGCGAGGTTCTGCCCGTATGATTGCACGGCTCAAGGGTGACGTAAAGCGTGGCACCGGCGCAGGCGGCTGCGCCACCTGCATCAGCGATGGCGTGAATTTCGGCATGAGGCGTGCCCGTCTTTTTATGCCAGCCGCTGCCGATGATTTGGCCATTGAGGACAAGCACTGCGCCGACACAGGGATTAGGCGCAGTCCGGCCTTTGCCCTTTTTCGCCTCGGCAAGCGCAAGCCGCATGAAATGCAGGTCGGCGGCCTCGCTCATTTGCCCTTGCCTTTACCAAGGAAGTGCTTGAGTTCTTCCATAAATTCATTCACATCTGTGAACTGGCGATAGACCGAGGCGAAACGGACATAGGCGACCACATCCAGCTCAGGCAGAGCTTCCATCACCCATTCGCCGAGCTTGGTGGTGGGAATTTCTTTGCCGCCCACATCTTGCAGCCTGCGCTCGATTTTATCCACAAAGGCATCGAGCTGCTCCATGCTCACCGGCAGCTTCTCGCAAGCTTTTTCCAAGCCAAGCAGCATTTTGCCCCGATCCCACGGCTCACGGCGGCCATCCTTTTTCACCAGCATGGGCATGGTCACTTCGATTCGCTCATAGGTGGTGAAACGCTGCTCGCAGGAGGTGCAATGCCGCCGCCGCCGGGTGATGGTGCCGTCGCGGCTCAGGCGGGAGTCAATCACCCGGTTGTCCAACTGACTGCAATAAGGGCATTTCATGGTGCCACAAAACGGGAGTCAGATTTTTGAGACGTAACGGCGTTACCTGTTAGCTCCAGCCAACCCGTCCTCGCTCCGTCACGACGGTCGAAAACCGGCACATAGGGCTTGATGTCCAAGAGCGGCGTGCCGTCTAAGATGTCAATATCCTGCACATGCAGCACACCGTCCTCGACCGAATCCAAACGGACAATGGAAAGACCGATGGGATTGGGCCGCCGAGGAGCGCGGGTGGCGAAAAGGCCGCGCGGCTGGCTGTCCAAAAACGGCACTACCTCCAGTTTGAAGCCTTCGCTGCGGTGAAAGAGATAGAGCAGGATCAGATGCGAAAAGCCTTCGATATCCTTCAGGCCCGCCCGGTATTCGGGCAGAATTTCCACTTTGCCGCGCACTCCGGCTGCGCCGGTCGGCTGAATGGGCATTCCTTCCAAGCTGCTGAACGGACTGCGGATGAAACCGATGAGATTCATGCAAACGCCTCTTCCCGCGCCATCTCAGGATAAAGCGGCAGCTCCTCGCACAGCTCGCGTACTTCCTGCCGCACTTGCGCGATCACCGCTGCGCTGCGCGAGGTCAGCACCCGGTTGATCCAGTCGGCGATTTTGACCATCTCCGGCTCTTTCAGCCCTCTGGTGGTCACGGACGGCGTGCCGATGCGGATGCCGCTGGTGACGAAGCGCGGCTGGGTGTCAAAGGGGATGGCGTTTTTGTTCACGGTCAGGCCCGCCTCTTCGAGCAGATGCTCGGCCTCTTTGCCGGTCAGCCCTTTGCTGCTCAGATCAATCAGCATGAGGTGGTTGTCCGTGCCGCCGGAAACAATACGGAAGCCGTGTCCTTTGAGCTGCGCGGCCAGCATCTGGGCGTTGGTCACAACTTGCCGCTGATACTGGCGATATTCCTCGGTCATCGCCTCTTTGAAGCTGACCGCCTTGGCCGCGATCACATGCACCAGCGGCCCGCCCTGAATGCCGGGGAAAATATTTGAATCCAACCCCTTGGCGTATTTTTTCTTCGCCAGAATCAAACCGCCGCGCGGCCCACGCAGGGTCTTGTGGGTCGTGGTGGTGACAAAATCGGCGTAGGGCACCGGCGAGGGATGCACGCCCGCAGCCACCAGACCGGCGATGTGGGCCATGTCCACCATGAAGAGTGCGCCGATCTGGTCGGCAATATGGCGGAAATGCTCGAAATCAATGATGCGCGGATAGGCACTGGCTCCGGCCACGATCAGCTTGGGCCGGTTCTCAAAGGCGATGCGCTCCACCTCGGCCATGTCAATGGTCTCGGTGTCGCGCTTCACGCCGTAAGACATGAAATTAAAGAGCTTGCCAGAAAAGGAAACCGCCGCGCCGTGGGTCAGATGGCCGCCATGCGCCAAGTCCATTCCCAGCACCTTGTCGCCCGGATTGAGGCAGGAAAAATAGACCGCCATGTTGGCTTGGCTGCCCGAATGCGGCTGGACGTTGACGTACTCCGCCCCGAAAATTTCTTTCGCTCGCTCAATGGCCAGCGACTCGATCTTGTCGGCATAGTCGCAGCCGCCGTAGTAGCGTTTGCCGGGATAGCCTTCCGCGTATTTGTTCGTGAAAATAGACCCCTGCGCCTCCAGCACCGCCGGAGAGACGATGTTCTCCGAGGCGATCAGCTCAAGCTGGTTGGCCTGCCGCTCCAGCTCGTACTGAATATATTGATGCACATCTTGGTCAATTGTTTTCAAGGTAGTCATAATTCTTGCCTTCTCGTGATGATACGCAACTTGTGATGGGAAAAAATTGCTCTCAGGTTTGGCTTGCGTTCACGCCTGACGTGCGGTATGATAGCATTTGTTTGAAACTGCACTTTATTTTCAAAAAGGATGGAAGAAATGCCGTACAGTGATTTCAAGACACTTGATCAGGTACATAAAATATTAGGAATCAGTATCAAAAGCGGCAACGAGCTTTACAAACACATTCCTCCTGCCAAACTCTCGCAATGGTTCGAGGAAACTATGAAAATCGCTTACACAAGAGCGATTCAAATCAACACAGAACACGCCAGACAATCTTTGATTGTCAATCATGTCTTGATGGAATTAAGCCAGCATATCAGCATCAGTTTTTTTCTTCAAAATATATTCAATGTGGATACTGAGAGAGGATTGACAGGCAATCCTGATGCAATCATCAGCAGAAATGAAAATCAGCTCTACATTCAATCGCCGGTTGTGGTGCTGGTGGAAGCGAAAAAGTCTGATTTAGGCAGCGGATATGCGCAGTGCATTGCGGAAATGGAAGCAGCGCGAATCTTCAATGAGCAGAATGGCAATCCAATTTCCCCGATTTACGGTGCCGTCACTGATGGCGTGCTGTGGCAATTCCTTTCGCTTGAAAACAGCGTCGCCACCATTGACAGCTATCCTTATCCCTTCGATGATGGCAGCAAGATTGTTGGCATTTTGAAACTTTTTGTGGAAAACGGCAGAAAAACAGAGATTCATTGATGTATCAAGAAATTCTCAATAATTCTTTTTTGATTATTTCTTTAATGAACTCCGGCATATCCTTATGTTCACCTGCGGCCTGTTCCTTCATCCGCTCATATTCACCGATTTCCTCATCCTGCCAAAGTAAATCAATCCGCCGCTGCTGGCGCATGGCAATATGCGAATACTGCTCAGGGAATGCCCAGTAGCATTCAGCGCAGACCACAGGATTTTTCAGACTGATCCAGTTGTCGCAATGCTCGCAGCACCATGATTTTGCCCGGTTTGCCGAAGCGGAGAGCAGCATGAAATCATCTGGGTTAAGTTCGCCAGAAGCCTTGTCACCCTGAATTGCAAACGGAATCCGATGGTCAATCTGAAGCTCGCTGGCGGCAAGCTCTTCCCGGTAGATGCAGCAGCGGCAGCCATGTTTCTCAAGCAAGGCCTCTTTCAGTTTTTTCGACAACACCGTTCTGCCAGAGAGTTTTCCCGCTCTCGCCTGCTCAAAGCTGCCGAAGCGGTAAGCAGCAATTTTTCTGTCGTCCGAACCAGTCACACGGAACGTTTCCAGCGGAATGCCATGTTCCCGGACATCGCGCACCGCTCGTGGCGGATGATTGTAGCCGTACTGCTCTTTCAGCTCTTCTGTGGTGACAAAGCCATGCTGAATAATGTGCTCAATGACTGTGCGCGGGCGTTTGGCAGTGACTTTCCGGCATAAGGCCAGAATTCTTTCATCACAGCCGGACATACGCTTTCTTTTGCTCAAAGAGGGGCAGCTGCCCCCACTGCGGCCTTTTGCATTTCTGTGGCTCTGCTGCTTGGTGATGCAACAATAGCTCGGAAAGATAGAGCGATTCGCGGGTGATTTCTTTTTTACCCAGCAGCGTGGCTTGCGATGACCTGCCCGCTTCTATTTCCAGCCGTTTCAATTTCAAGCTGTCCGGCAGCTCTTTGCCATATGTCCTGCTGCCGCAGCGGCCATCATAGCTGATGAGGTACGACACTTCTTTTTTATTCAGCTCATGCAGAAAATCAACAAATTCATCATGGTCTATGCCGGAACAATATCTGCTGTCGCGCTCGCCGCAGACTCCTTGATAAGGAGGATCCATATAGACCAAATCTGTTTTCTCTATATCCGCCAGCATCTCCTGATAATGCAATGAAGAAACTGCTGTCCTGTCTTTGAGCAAGGCGGAAACGCCGCAGATGTTCTTCCGCATCGTCTCCGGTTTTGCGCCTTTTCTTCGTTTGTCAGGGCTTTGATTGAATTCGCCCTCGCTGTTGTAGCGCACCGCGCCTTTCACGCAGCGGGAGAGCAGATAGAGAAAAATGCCGGGATCACCCGTGCTGTTGAAATCCTTTCGCGCTTTATAATAATGCCCTTCGCTGTCCGCAAGCTGCTCAAGCCACAGCGTTTCGTAAAAATCAGCCAGCTCATCCGGTATGCTGATGATGCGCTGCAAGAGTTGAGCCAGCGGCTTGTTGCAATCATTGAGCCAATACCGCTCCGCCCGACCAGCAGCGGCGCAGGCGATGCTCACCGCCCCTGTCCCGGCGAACGGCTCAACCAGCCGCGCAACTTTTGCCGGAAAATGCTGCAAAATCAGAGGGGCAAGATTTCTCTTGCTGCCCTGATACTGAACAGGATGCGGAATTTTCATTGATCAGCTCAACATATCCAGGCGACGCTGGTGCCTGCCGCCAGCGAACTCCGCCGTCACCCATGTGCAAACAATCTCTAAGGCCAGCTCTGAGCCGATCACCCGTGCGCCGAGGCAGAGGACGTTGGCGTTGTTGTGCTCGCGGCTCATGCGGGCGGTGAAGGCTTCGTGACAGAGCGCGGCGCGGATTTCCCGGTGCCGGTTGGCGGCGATGGACATGCCGATGCCGGTGCCGCAGATAAGGATGCCCCGCTCGCAAGTCCTGGCTTTCACCAAGGCGCAGACTTTTTCAGCAAAATCGGGATAATCCACCGAAGCCAGACCAAAGCAGCCCACGGATTCAACCTCATGTCCGGCCTTGCTCAGAAATTCGACCACCTGCTGCTTCAGCTCAAAGCCGCCGTGGTCGCTGCCAACTGCAATTTTCATGAGTTCAGCCCTCAAACCGCTTCATGATGATGACTCCGTTGGTGCCGCCGAAGCCAAAAGAATTGGACATCGCCGCCCGGATTTGCATCTTGCGGGCCGTGTTCGGCACATAGTCCAAATCGCAGGCCGGGTCAGGATTTTCGTAATTGGTGGTCGGCGGGGCGCATTGATGATGCACGGCAAGAGCGGTGAAGGCAGCCTCAATACCGCCTGCGCCGCCCAGCATGTGACCAGTCATCGATTTAGTGGAGCTGACCGCCAGCTTGTAAGCGTGATCGTCGAAGACCGTTTTGATTGCCGCTGTCTCGCAGCTGTCGTTGAGCGGTGTGGATGTGCCGTGGGCGTTGATGTAGTCAATCTCGTCTGGGTTCATGCCCGCGCTGCGCAAGGCCATCTTCATGCAGCGGGCCGCGCCTTCGCCGTTGTCAGGCGGAGCGGCGATATGGTAGGCATCGCTGCTCAGGCCGTAACCGACTAATTCCGCATAAATTTTGGCTCCGCGCCGTTTGGCGGCCTCCAGCTCCTCAATCAGGATCATGCCTGCGCCTTCGGCCATGATGAAGCCGTCGCGATCGCGGTCAAAAGGCCGCGAGGCGCGTTCCGGCTCGTCGTTGCGGGTGGACAGGGCCTTCATCGCCGCAAAACCGCCCACAGCAATCGGGCAGATGACCGCCTCCGCGCCGCCAGTGATGGCTGCGTCGCAATCGCCGAGCAGGACGTGCCTATATGCCTCGCCGACCGCGTGGGTGCCAGCGGCGCAGGCCGTTGACAGGGCGAGGTTCGGCCCTTTGGCCCCGAAGCGCATGGAAATATGGCCGGAAGGCATGTTGGGAATCACTCTGGGGATGAAGAACGGCGTGATCCGGCGCGGGCCTTTAGCCAGCAGCACCGAGTGGTATTCCTCAATCGTCGGCAGGCTGCCCATGCCGCAGCCGGTGATCACGCCGACCCGCTCGGCCAGCTCCTCGCTGATCACCAAGCCGCTGTCCTGCATGGCCAAATCCGCAGCGGCTACGCCGTATTGGACAAAGAGATCGAGATTTTTAACCTGCTTCGGCTCGAACCAGCGTTCCGGCTCGAAATCCTTGACCTCGGCGGCAATCCGTGCGGCATGAGCGGATGCGTCAAAGCGGGTGATCGGGCCGATGCCGCTGCGTCCATTGAGCAGCCCTTCCCAGGTCTTGTCCGTGCCGGTGCCTAAGGGAGTCACCAAACCGACCCCTGTCACAACAACCCGTCGCTGTTTCACGTCCTGATCCTCTTGAAATGAGTCAAACGGCGGCTGTCAGCAGGACGCGCCGCCTGCTGACCTGTTGCCTTGCGTCTTACTGAAGCTTCTCGACGTAGTCAATCGCGTTCTGGACAGTCTTGATGCCTTCCGCGTCCTCGTCCGGGATCTCGATGTCAAAAGCCTCTTCCATCGCCATGATCAGCTCGACTTGATCGAGAGAATCCGCGCCCAGATCGTCCACAAAGGAAGCGGCAGGAATCACCTTCTCTTTGTCCACACTGAGCTGCTCGACAATAATATCAATCATCTTATCCGCAACTGCTGCCATGCTCGTTCTCCTGATAGTTCGTTGTTGGGTATGCAAATATTTCGGACGGAAATCCGCCGTTCCGAACGGTGATTCTCAATTGCCCATGTACATGCCGCCATTGACATGCAGCGTCTGGCCGGTAACATAGCCGCTTTCCTCGGCGGCAAGATAGGCCACCGCAGCGGCAACGTCTTCCGGCTGACCGATGCTGCCAAGCGGAATCGCGGTAAGGATGCTTTCCTTGATCTCCTCCGGCAGCTCGGTGGTCATGTCGGTGACAATATACCCCGGTGCAACGCAGTTGACCGTAATTTTACGCGAGGCCAGCTCTTTGGCCATAGATTTGGTCAGGCCGATCAAGCCAGCTTTTGCTGCCGCGTAGTTCACTTGGCCTGCATTGCCGACGCAGCCGATCACCGAGCTGATGTTGATGATCCGGCCCCAGCGTTTCTTCATCATCCCGCGCATCGCCTCTTTCGAGCAGATAAACGCGCCCTTGAGGTTGGTGTTCAGCACCGCGTCCCAGTCCTCGTCCTTCATCCGGGCCATCAGGCCGTCGCGGGTGATGCCGGCGTTGTTGACCAGTATATCAATTCCGCCGCGGTCTGTGGAAATTGTTTTTACCGCGTTCTGCACTGCCGCGCTGTCAGCCACATCAAAGCCGATGACAAAGCCCTTGCCGCCCGCAGCGGTGATTTCCGCCAAGACTTCTTCAGCAGCAGCGGCCCGGCTGACGTAGTTGATACCGACATTCGCGCCCTGCGCCGCCAATTTCAGGCAGATTGCCCGGCCTATGCCCCGGCTGCCGCCAGTGACTAACGCTGTTTTTCCTGCAAGTGTCATAGCCTGCGCTGCTCCCGTATTTTTTCTGTCAACAAGGGCAAGATTTCAAAAAGGTCACCCACCAGTCCATAAGTGGCGAGGTCAAAGATCGGTGCTTTCTCGTCGCGGTTGATGGCGACGATGGTTTCTGCCGACTGCATCCCGACTGTGTGCTGCACCGCGCCGGAAATGCCGCAAGCGATGTAGAGCTTCGGGCTGACCGTCTTGCCGGTTTGCCCGACCTGACAGGGATAGCCAATCCAGCCTGCGTCCACAGCGGCCCGCGAGGCAGAGACTGCGCCGTTCAACTCGGTGGCCAGCTCGTGGAGCAGGGCAAAGCCCTTCTCATTCCCCAAGCCGCGCCCGCCGCTGACCAGCACTTCCTTTTCCTGAATGTTCGCCTGCTGCTCTTGGCTGAACACGGTTTCCAGCACCTCGATGTTGGAGACAAGCAGTTCTGGCGCAAGAGCAACCTTGATCACCTCGCCAACGCGGGCCGAATCAGGTTGAGCCGGAGCCATGACATTAGGCCGCACGGTCGCCATCTGCGGACGGGACTGCGGGCATTCAATCGTGGCCATGATGTTGCCGCCAAAGGCCGGACGGGTTTGCAGTAAAACCCCGTCTTCAGCACGGATGGCCAAGGCGGTGCAGTCGGCAGTCAGGCCTGCGCCCAGCACATTCGCCACCTGCGGAATGACTGAACGGCCAATAGCTGTTGCCCCCGCCAGCACCACTTCTGGTTTATGCTGCACAATCAGGTGCTCCAAGACCTTGCCGTACACATCTTCGCGGTACTGAGCAAGGGCGGGATCATCAACGAGCAGCACCTTGTCCGCACCTGCGGCGATCAGCTCGGCGGCCTTGCTCTCGACATTGGCACCCAGCAGCACGGCGGTCAGGGCAGTGCCGCGTTGATCTGCCAGCTTTCTGCCAATGCCCAGCAGCTCAAAGGCCACGGGCGCAACCACGCCGTGCCGCGCTTCAGCAAAGACCCAAAGGCCAGACCACACGGACAGGTCGTTCGGCGCGGCTTTGGCAGCGGTTTCAATGCGCAAGGCACCGGGTTCGCAGTTGTCCACGCAGGAACCGCAGAGCTTGCAGCCATCGCCGACCACGGCAACGCCGTTTTTGAGAATGATGGCTCCAAAGGCGCAGTTGGCTTCGCAAACTCCGCAGCCGATACATAAGGTGGTGTCAACGATGAGCATGGCAGGACGGAATTAATCTTTATAAAAACTAAATTAATTTAAGTCGGTTACTTTTATTCCCATCTACAAGAACAATCTCCACCTTCTCTTTCTCTATTTCTTCTTCGATTTTTTTAAACAAGTTAAGCTGTCTTGAGAGTTCTTTTTCGCTGACCACGCCAGACACCTCAATTTCAATATCTTTGTATTTAATTTTTACTTTTCTCGATTTCCTCTCATCTATCCATAATTGCATAGCTTTTACTGCAACTGTCCCTGCGCCTACTGCTGCGCCAATCAAAGAAACCGCTATAGAAACATTCTCTGGAGAGAGGATAGATACGTCACCGCAGCAATTAATGCTATTAATAGATGAAGAACTAATAGAACTAATATTATAGCTATTCTTTTCTTCTGGCATTTTTCATCCCCTCTTTTTTACGTTCGTTTCCATGCTCCAGTACGGGAGCGAATAATTTTACTGCATCAGATACTACTACGATATATCTCTTCTCTTACGAGCGGCTTGAACTCAGGGATTTTTAAAGGCTTCTTTAAGAGAAGATCAATTGCATCAGGTTGTTCCTGAAAGATTTCTAACTCTTCTAACGGTGTGTAAAACTTTCCCAGTTCCGCATCAGTGAAATCATACTCATCTTTCATCACAAATACCCCCTAATCTCCGCCACTAGCTGCGCCACCTGCTCCACTGCTGTGCCGGAGAACATCCTCCGGTTGCCGCGCGGCTCTGGCGAGAAGACCCGCGCCACTTTGGTCGGCGAGCCAGCCAAGCCAATGCACTGCGGCTCTGCCTGAATATCCGCAGCTGAGAGCACCCGGATTTCCGCCTTCTTCGCCTTCATCTTGCCCTTCAGCGAGGGCACCCGTGGCTCGTTGATGTCCTTGACCACAGTCAGCAAGGCAGGCAGCGGCAGCTGCACCACATCATAGCCGTCATCCATCATCCGCTCCACCCGCAGAAGGGCTGCCGATGCCTCGCGGGTCTTCTGCACGCAGGTGACATACGGCAGCTTCAGCCGCGCCGCCATGCCCGGCCCCACTTGCGCCGTGTCGCCGTCAATGGCCTGCTTGCCGCAAAGGATCAGATCAAACGCGCCCAAGCATTGCACAGCCTTGGCAAGGGTGTAGGAAGTCGCCCAGGTGTCCGCGCCCGCAAAGGCCCGGTCAGAAACCAGCACGCCCTCGTCTGCGCCGCAGGCAATCGCCTCCAGCAGCACCTCCTTAGCCTGCGGCGGCCCCATAGACAGCACCGTGACCGTGCCGCCGAGCTGCTCCTTCAAGCGCACCGCCTCTTCCAAGGCATGGCGGTCAAAAGGATTCATGATCGCAGCCACGCCTTCGCGGGCCAAGGTGTTGGTCTTGGGATCAAGACGCACATCCTTGGCATCCGGCACCTGCTTGATGCAGACTATGATCTTCATGCGTATTCCCGGTTCAGTTCCTGACCAATGACATTGCGCTGAATCTGATTCGTGCCTTCATAGATTTGCAAAATCTTGGCATCGCGCATCATTTTCTCCACCGGATATTCCTTCATGTAGCCATAACCGCCCATGACCTGCACCGCATCGGTGGTCACTTTCATGGCAGTGTCTGTGGCAAAGACCTTGCACATGGAGGAAATCTTGCTTGCGTCCTCAGGATGCGCGTCAATATGCCGGGCCGCGCCATAGACCAAGCCCCGCGCCGCCTCGGTCTGAATGGCCATGTCTGCCAGCATGTGCTGCACCGCCTGAAAGCTGATGATCGGCTTGCCAAACTGCACGCGCTGCTTGGCGTAGCGGGCCGCTTCATCCAAGGCTGCCTGCGCCAAGCCCACGCCCAAGCTGGCAATGCCGGGCCGGGACACATCCAAGGTCTTCATCACGGTGATGAAGCCGGTGCCTTTCCGCCCGATCAGCCTGTCCTTGGGAATGCGGCAGTCCTTCATCACCAGCTCGCAAGTGGCGGACGAGCGGATGCCCATCTTGTTTTCCTTCTTGCCGTAGGAGAAGCCAGGATCGCCGTCCTCAACCACAAACATGGAGGCTCCGCGTATGCCTTTCTCCGGGTTGGTCAGCGCGATGACCGAGTATATCTGCGCCTCGCCGCCGTTGGTGATCCACTGCTTGGTGCCGTTGAGGATCCAGCAGTCGCCGCCGTCCACAGCCGTGGTGCGGATGCCTGCGGCATCGGAACCGGCGTTGGCTTCAGTCAGGCCGAAGGCGGCCAGACTCTTGCCCTCAGCCACACCTGGCAGATACTTCTCCTTCAGCTCCTCGCTGCCGGAAATGAGAATCGGCAAAATGCCCAGACCGCAGGCGGCAAAGCTGGTGGCCACGCCGACGCAGCCCCGCGCCAGCTCCTCCAACGCAAGCACGATGTCAAAGATGCCTGTGCCCATGCCGCCGTAGGCTTCGGGCACCAGCACGGCGAAGAGATCAGCCTTGGCGATGTCAGCCAGCAGCTCGCCGGCGAACTCGTTGCGCTCGTCCAGCTCGGCCCGCTTAGGAATGATCTTCGCCTCGGCCAGCTCGCGGGCGGTCTCTTGGATCATCCGCTGTTCTTCAGTCAGAAAATAGTCCACCGTGTTCTCCTTTGCCCGTAACAGACAGTCATGCTCATGACTGTCTGAGACTCATGCACATGACTGCCGGACAGTCATGAGCATGAAACCTTTGCGCTACCAGTCCAGCAGCATCGAACCCCAAGTGAAGCCGCCGCCGAATGAGCAGAGCAGCAGCTTGCCGCCGCAATGCAGCCGCCCTTCGCGCACCGCCTCATCCAAGGCGATGGGAATGCTGGCTGCTGAGGTGTTGCCGTACTTGTCCACGTTGCAGAAGATTTGCTCCGGCGACGCGCCGAGCCGTTCAGCGAGATTGTCTAAAATGCGGATGTTGGCCTGATGGGGAATGATGAGCGAGAGGTCTTGGACAGCGAGCCGCTGCCGCTCCAGCAATTGGCGGACAACATCCTCCATCGCCCGGACAGCGTATTTGAAGACATCGCGGCCCGACATCTGGATGACGCAGCCTTTGCTCTTCGGGTCAAGCAGGTCAGGATTGGTGCTGGCCGGACTGTCCATATACAGCAGATTCCACAGACTGCCGTCAGAAAGCAGGCAGCTATCAATGATGCCGCGTCCTTCCGCGCTGCCGACCACGCAGGCCCCGGCACCGTCGCCAAAGAGGATGCAGGTGTTGCGGTCTTCCCAATCAACCCGCGCCGAGAGCGTCTCCGAGCCGATCACCAGCACCTTCAGGTTCGGATCAGCGGCGATGTATTTAGCCGCCACATCCAAGCCGTAGAGAAAGCCGGAGCAGGCCGCGTTGAGGTCAAAGGCGAAAGCCTTGGCCGCGCCCAGTTCCGCCTGAACAAAGCAGGCGCAGGAGGGCATCAGCATGTGCGGGCTGATGGTGGCGACAATGATCAGGCCCAGCTCATCTGACGTGACTCCAGCGGCTTCCAAGGCGCGGCGGGCCGCCCGTGCAGCAAGCTGGTAGTTCTGCTCCTCCGGCCCGGCGATGCGGCGGGTGCGGATGCCGGTGCGGGCAGTGATCCACTCGTCCGAGGTCTCCACCATCCGCTCCAGCTCGGCGTTGGTCAGCGCGCGTTCAGGCAGACAAGAGCCGGTGCCCAGCACTGCCGCCCGTCTCATGCCTGCACCGTTTCCTGCTGAAGATGACGGGTGATGGCCGCGTTGATTTGGCATTCGGCCATCTTCGCCGCTTCTTTGATGGCATTGCAGATGGCAACTGCGGAGGAGCTGCCGTGACAGATGATGCCCACCCCGTTGATGCCGAGCAAGGGCGCACCGCCGTATTCAGCGTAGTCCACCCGCTTGCGGAAGGATTTGAAGGCCGGGCGGATGAAGAAGGAAGCAAGGCTGGCTCCCAAAGACTTCTTAATCTCGGTCTTGAGCATCTGCTGAATGGCTTCTGCCAGTCCTTCGCTGATCTTTAAGACGATATTGCCGACAAAGCCGTCGCAGACCACCACGTCCACGTCGCCGCTGAACACATCGCGGCCTTCGACATTGCCGATGAAATTCAGGCTGCTTGCTTTGAGCAGATCATAAGCCTCCTTCACCGCCGCGTTGCCCTTGCCCGGCTCCTCACCAATGCTGAGAAGGCCGACACGGGGATTGGCCCGCTGAAGCAGGAGGTTGGAGCAGGCCGAGGCCATCACCGCGAACTGGTAGAGATGCTGCGGGCGGCAGTCCACATTGGCCCCGATGTCCGTCACCAAGACCGGCTCTTTGAGCGTGGGGAAGACGCTGGCGATGCTGGGCCGGGAAATGCCTTTCAGCCGTCCGAGCTGGAGGATGGCGGCAGTCATGGTCGCGCCGGAATGCCCGGCTGAGACCAGTGCGTCAGCACGGCCTTGCTTGACCAGATCAAAGCCGACCATGATGGTGGAGTCCTTTTTCCGGCGCACCGAGTCCACCGCCGCCTCGTCCATCGAGACCGTCTGCGGGGCATGAACGACAGAAAGGCGCGTCTCCGCGCCTTTGTCACGCCGGGCCAGCTCGGCCCGCAGCAATTCTTCCGGGCCGAGCAGCAGCACCTCAATGCCCGGAAATTGCTCGACCGCCTGGACGGCCCCGTCAATCAGCGGCGCGGAACCCCGGTCGCCGCCCATCGCGTCAAGGGCTATTCTCACAGCGGCCTTTACGACAGCTCTTCGCCCAGCTGATAAATGGTTTTGCCCTTGTACTTGCCGCAGCCGGAGCAGAGCTGATGCGGCATCTTCGGCTCGTCGCAGTTCGGGCAGCGGCCCACGGACGGCGCGGTGAGGAAGTCGTGCGCCCGCCGCTTGTGGGTGCGGGAATAGGAATGTCTTCTCTTTGGCAAGGCCATGATGGTTCTCCTTGAAGCAGATGTCTCCGTCCTGAGGCAGGACCGGAAGGGTTATTTTTTCTTCAATGCCGCTAACACGGCAAAGGGGGAATTGCTTGTTTCAGACGCGCAGGCGCAGCCGCCGGAGTTGAGGTCAGCACCGCAGCCAGGACACAGCCCACGGCACTGCGGCGAGCAGAGCTGCTTCACCGGCAGGCAGAGCAGGGCCTGCTGGCGGAGAATGTCCTCCAAGTCAGCCGCAGGCTCGTCCACCTGCACCACGTCCAATTCTGTGCCGCCGTCCAGCTCCTTGACGTTCCAGTCTTCCTCCTCCGCGACTTCCAGCACCAGGCAGAAGTCCACGTCCACAGGAAAATCGTAGTCGTTCAGACAGCGGTCGCAGGTCAGGCGTAGGCCGGTGTGCAGGCTGCCGCGCACCTCAGTCCGCTGCTCGCCTTTGCGGTGCAGCTCCAGCTCGGCCTGCACCGAAGCGGCCCGGCGCAGACCGGCCTCAGCCAGCCATGCGTCGTCCGTGATGCTGTAACAGCTTCCGTTGGCGGGGATTTCTGCAAATGGAACTTTCACGATGGGCACCAGTCGTGCAGCGCGGCTGCGGGACACTAAAAAGTAAAATCATACACAAAAAAGCCTGCTCATGCCAAGAAAAAAAGCGCGGCCCGGCAGAAATGACCTGCGCCGCCGCGTTTTTCCCTTTGCCGGAGGCCGGGGATGTCGCTATGATAGGGGGCCGGAGCGGCATCCGATTGAACAGAGAGGACACAATGAAAAAAGGCGGCGGACAGGCGGCGGCACCGGAGACGGTGGCGGAGTTTCTCGGAAAGATCATGCCCTTCAAGGAGCTTGATCCTGAGACCATCCGGCAAGTGGCCCGGCAGGTCAAGATAGATTTCTTTCCCAAAGGCACCAAGCTGCTCCAGGCAGGCAAAAGCGAGATCAATTATCTCTACCTGATTCAGCAGGGCGGGGTGAAGTCCTTCATCATCGACGACGAAGGCGCGGTGACGCTCAAGGATTACCGGGGCGAGGGCGACTACATCGGCGCACTGGGCATCATCCGGGGCGCGCTCGCCAATCTTGACGTGGAGACAGTGGAGGACACCTTCTGCTTTCTCCTGCCAAAAGCGGTCTTTCTTGAGCTGATCAGCAGCCAGCCCGGCTTCTCCCAGTATTACCTGAAGAGCTTTTCGGAAAAGGTGGTGGCCGCCGCCTACAGCGAGCTGCGGCGGCACCGCATGGGCCGGAGCAGCGACAGCAACCTGCACCTTTTCTCCATCCAGGTCGGCGAGATCATCCGGCAGGCCCCACGCAAGATTGTGGCTGATGCCAGCATCCGCGAGGCTGCGAGCAGGATGGCGGAATTCCGCGTGGCTTCGCTGCTCATTCACGAGCCGGGCGACGAGGAAAAGATTATCGGCATCGTCACCGACCGCGACTTGCGCAACAAGGTGCTGGCACCGGGCCGCGACTACAACGAGCCGATCCGGGCGGTGATGTCCTCGCCGGTGGCTGCTGTGCTGTCCGAATCCACCTGCTTTGACGCGCTGCTGAAGATGATGTCCGCCTCCATTCATCATCTGGCTGTGGAGCGGGCGGAGCGGATCATCGGCGTGATCACCTCGCATGACATCGCTTTGCTGCAAGGCCACGCGCCATATTCCCTGTTCAAGGAGATAGGCCGCCAGCAGAAGATCGAAGGGTTGCATCCGCTCTCGCGCAAAATCCCGGAGATGATCCGCAACCTGATCCGCGAAGGGGCGAAGGCCGGACATATCTCGCGGATGATCTCCATCCTCAACGACCAGATTTTGGAGCGGCTGCTCACCCTGCTGGAAGAGGAGCTGGGGCCGCCGCCGGTTGATTACTGCTGGCTGCTGATGGGTTCTGAGGGACGGCGCGAGCAGACCTTCCGCACTGATCAGGACAACGCCATCATCTACGAAGACCCGGCGGACGAGGCGCAGGCCAAGGACTGCGAGGCCTATTTCTCCCGCTTTGCCCGCAAGGCCATTGATCATCTGGTGCAATGCGGCTATCCGCTTTGTCCGGGCGGGATCATGGCCGTCAATCCGAAATGGTGCCAGCCGCTGTCGGTTTGGAAAGACTATTTCTCCCGCTGGACAGCAACGCCTGAGCCGGAGGAAGTGCTCAACGCCACCATCTTCTTCGATTTCAGGGCCGGTTTCGGCAAGGCGGCTTTGGCGGACGAGCTGCGCCAGCATCTGCATCTGCTGACGCGGAAAAGCGAGCTGTATCTCTTTCATCTGGCCAGACAGTGCCTCTCCGCCAAGGCACCGCTTTCCTTCTTCAAGAATTTCATCGTTGAGAAGGACGGCGAGCACAAGAACAAACTCGACATCAAGGTGCAGGGCATCACGCCCTTTGTCAACTTCGCCCGCATCTTGGCCTTGAAGAACAGCATCCGCGAGACCAACACCCTCGCTCGCCTGCATGTGCTGGCGCAGGAAAAATGTATCAGCGACGAATTGTGGAATGAGACGGTTGATGCCTATGAAATGCAGATGCAACTGCGCTTGGTGCATCAGCTCAATCAGATTGAGGCCGGAGCTGAACCGGACAATCATATCGCTCCGGCTGATTTGACCGACCTCGACCGGCGGCTGCTCCGTGATGCCTTTGAATTGATTGACCGCCTGCACAACGCCCTGAAAACGCTCTACCCCTCCATCTGAGAGCCAGCATGTTCGCCTTCCTCCACACGCTGCTCCAGCGGCCTGAGCTGCATCCGGTCTTGCTGGAAAACCGCCGTTATTTTGCTGAGTTTGACCAAGGCAGACCGCTGACCGACTGCCGCTTTGTCGCCTTTGACACCGAACTGACCGGCTTGGGCAGGCGGGATGAAATCATCTCCATCGGCGCGGTGAAAATCAGCAAGATGCAGATTGAAATGGATCATGTTTTCAATCAGCTTGTCCGGCCCGCCAATCTCAGCCCCAACCAAGCCACCTTCATTCACCATATCACCCCGGAGCAACTCCGCGAGGCACCGACTTTGGAGGAGGTGCTGCCGCAATTTGTGGAATTTTGCGGCGATGCCCTGCTGCTCGGCCATTTTGTTGAGATTGACATGGGCTATCTCAACCGCGCCGCCCGCAAAATTCTCGGCGGCACCTTGGCCAACCCCACTGTGGACACCCTGCGCTTGGTCAAAGCCTACAAGGAGACCAGCTACATCTGCG
Organism: Candidatus Electronema sp. JM; assembly: GCF_048287415.1. Taxonomy (NCBI): domain Bacteria; kingdom Pseudomonadati; phylum Thermodesulfobacteriota; class Desulfobulbia; order Desulfobulbales; family Desulfobulbaceae; genus Candidatus Electronema; species Candidatus Electronema sp. JM. The sequence continues at coordinate 17,988 of NZ_JBLWEN010000027.1, read as the reverse complement.
ATTACGGCTACTGCGATCAGTCCTTCTCCTGCAATTTGGATGAATTGATCACGGAGTTCAACCTGCCGCGCTTCAAACCGCACGACGCGCTCGAAGATGCCCTGCAATGCGCCTATCTGTTCCTCTTTCTGGCAAAAAAATTGAACAACGGCGAGATCAAAACCCTGCGCCAGCTCTATCAGGCCGGGCAGCCCCTGCTCCTGCGGCAGAATTGAGACGAACAGGCAAAGTATAAAAAATAATCAGCCTGCATTTCGTTGCGGCAATTTTTTGTATTTTATGGTATGGATATAGACTGCCTCAAATCAGTTCCATACAACAGTGTGGCACGATAAATATTGATGGAAAGCATCAGAAAAACTTAACCAAGGAGCTGCGCATGAGACAAACGCCAACGGCCCGTCATTCTCAATCTCAGGGAGGAATGCTATGAGCAAAACAGTCCATCAAATTCTTGAAGATCCAGAGTTTCAAGAATTAGCCCGCCAGAAGAACAAGATTTCCTTGATTTTGACCATTACCGAGCTGGTGCTCTATTTCGGTTTCATCGGTCTGATCGCCTACAACAAGCCCTTTTTGGCCAGCAAAGTGGCCGTGGGATCAGCAACCACCATCGGCATCCCGATTGCAGTCGGCGTGATTATCCTGTCTTGGGTTTTGACTGGGATTTATATTTTCTGGGCCAACAGCGTCTATGACGAGAAGGTCAAACGCATCAAAAAACGCTTTGGAGGTTGAGCAGAATGCCAACGCAAGCACCGCAGACCGTCATCGGCACCCTGAACCCGGTTGCCATCCTTTGCTTCCTGCTCTTCGTCCTTGCCACCTTGGGCATCACCTACTGGGCGGCGAAGAAGACCAAAACCGCCAGCCAGTTTTACGCCGCTGGCGGTGGCATTACTGGCTTCCAGAACGGCTTGGCCTTGGCTGGCGACTACATGAGCGCGGCCTCGTTTTTGGGCATCGCTGGTCTGGTTTCCACCAAGGGCTATGACGGCCTGATTTACTCGGTCGGCTGGCTGGTCGGCTGGCCCATCGTCATGTTCCTGATCTCTGAGCCGCTGCGCAACCTCGGCAAGTTCACCTTCTCTGACGTGGTGGCGTTCCGCCTCAAGCAGAAGCCGATCAAAACCGCTGCGGCCATCGGTTCGTTAGTCACGGTGCTCTTTTATCTGACCGCGCAGATGGTCGGCGCAGGCACGCTGATCAAGCTGATGTTCGGTCTGCCTTATGAATCGGCCCTGTTTATCGTTGGCGGCCTGATGATCGCCTATGTTTTGTTCGGCGGAATGCTCGCCACCACGTGGGTGCAGATCATCAAGGCTGTCCTGCTGCTCGGCGGAGCCACCTTGCTGGTGCTGCTGACCTTGAGCCAGGTGGGCTGGAGCTACGGCGAGCTGTTTCAGCAAGCGGCAACCAAATACGGCAACGGATTCTTGGAGCCGGGCGGCTTAGTCTCTGATCCGCTCGACGCCTTCTCGCTGGGCCTTGCCCTGATGTTCGGCACCGCCGGTCTGCCCCACATCCTGATGCGCTTCTACACCGTGCCCGATGCCCGCGAAGCGCGCAAATCCGTGTTCTACGCGACAGGCTTCATCGGCTATTTTTACATCCTCACCGTGACCATCGGCTTTGGCGCGGCGGTGCTGGTGGGCAAAGACATCATCATGGGGATTGACAAGGGCGGCAACATGGCCGCCATGGTCTTGGCTGAGAATTTGGGCGGCAGCCTGCTGCTGGGCTTCTTGGCCGCAGTCGCCTTTGCCACCATTCTGGCGGTCGTCGCTGGTCTGACTCTGGCCGGAGCCTCGGCTCTCTCGCATGACCTCTACGTGGGCGTGTTCCGCAGCGGCAAGGCGAATGAGAAGGAAGAGATGAAGGTGGCCAAGGCTGCCACCATCAGCCTCGGCATCATCGCCATCCTGCTCGGCATCCTGTTCAAGGGGCAGAACGTGGCCTTCATGGTCGGCCTGGCCTTTGCCGTTGCCGCCAGTGCCAACTTCCCGGCACTGCTGCTGTCCATCGTCTGGAAGCGCTTCACCACCGCTGGCGCAGTGACCAGCATCTTCACCGGCATGATCGTCGCGGTGACGCTGATTGTGCTGTCGCCGACCGTGTATGAGGATGTCATGCAGGCTGCGCCGAAGAAGGAGCTGGTCGCTGCCAAAGATAAAGTGGCAGGAATTGAAAAAGCACTGAAGGCGACTGACATCACTCCTGATGTGAAGAAGGCCAAAGACGCTGAACTGGCCGCAGCCAAGAAGGATGTGGAAGTCAAGAATGCGGCAGTGACACCTGCCCCGTTCAAGATGAAGAACCCAGGCGTTTTCTCGATGGGCCTGTCGTTTCTGCTGGGCATACTCGTCTCTCTGATCACCAGAGAAAAGCAAGCTGAAGAGCTGTTTGAGTCCGAGAAGGTGCGTACCTACATCGGCATCGGCGCGGAAGGAGCAAGCTCGCACTGAGCGAGGTTGTTCAGGGCTGAACAAGCAGTGCGAAGGCCGGGCAGAGCAATTCTGTCCGGCCTTTTCTATGAAGGGAGGAAACACATGAACAGCAGCGATCCGCAGGCATACTGGAAGGCCAATATCCGGCTGGTGCTGGGCTGCCTGGCCGTCTGGTTCTTCATTTCTTACGGCTGCGGCATTCTTCTGGCCGAGCCGCTGAACCGCATCAGGATACTGGGCGGCTATCCGCTTGGCTTCTGGTTCGCCCAGCAAGGTTCCATCTACGGCTTTGTCGCGCTGATCTTCTTCTATGCCTGGCGGATGAATCAGTTGGACAAGCAATTTGGCGTGAGCGAAGAATGAGTCAGCAAACTGTCAACTGGCTGGTGGTGGGATCAACCTTTGCCCTGTATCTCTGGATCGCGGTCAGAGCGCGGGCAGGCACGACCGGTGAATTCTACGTTTCCGGCAAGGGTGTGCATCCAGTGCTCAACGGCATGGCCACCGGCGCGGACTGGATGTCCGCCGCCTCCTTCATCTCGATGGCAGGCATGATCGCCATGAAGGGCTATGACGCATCGGTCTTCGTCATGGGCTGGACCGGCGGCTACTGCCTGTTGGCCATGCTGCTGGCACCGTATCTGCGCAAGTACGGCAAGTTCACTGTGCCTGCCTTCATCGGCGACCGCTACTACTCGGACGCGGCGCGTATCGTCGCGGTCATCTGCCTGATCATCGCCTCGCTGACCTACGTCATCGGCCAGATGAAAGGCATTGGCGTAACCTTCTCCCGCTTCTTCGAGATGTCCTATGAGTGGGGTTTGGTGGTCGGCATGATCATCGTCTTTGTCTATGCGGTCTGGGGCGGCATGAAGGGCATCACCTACACGCAAATAGCTCAGTACTGCGTGCTGATCTTCGCCTACACCGTGCCTGCGGTCTTCATCTCCTTGCAGCTAACCGGCAATCCGCTGCCGCAGCTCGGCCTCGGCGGCCAGATGAACGACGGCTCCGGCCTGTACTTCTTAGACAAATTGAACACGACGCTGCATGATCTCGGCTTTGGCGAGTACACCGCCCGCCAAGGCAGTATGCAGAACATCTTCCTCTACACCCTCTGCCTGATGATCGGCACCGCTGGTCTGCCGCACGTCATCACCCGCTTCTTCACCGTGCCCAAGGTGCGCGATGCACGCTCATCGGTAGGCTGGTCGCTGGTCTTCATCGCCGCCCTCTACACCACCGCTCCGGCGGTCGGGGCAATGGCCCGCTTCAACCTGATGGAGACCATCCGGCCCAATGGCGGCGAGTGGATCAAGTACGAAGACCGGCCTGAGTGGTTCAAGAAGTGGGAGGCGACCAAGCTGCTGGAGTTCAAGGACAAGAACGGCGACGGCCGCATTCAGTACCTCAAGGATGCGGAGAAGAACGAGATGGTCAAGGTGGACAATGACATCATGGTGCTGGCAAACCCGGAGATCGCCCATCTCTCGCCATGGGTCATCGCCCTGGTGGCCGCAGGCGCAATTGCCGCCGCGCTCTCCACCGCCGCCGGTCTGCTCTTGGCTATTTCCTCCTCCATCTCGCATGACCTGCTCAAAGGCATCTTCGCCAAGAACATGAGCGACAAGAACGAGCTGCTGGCAGGCCGCATCGCTATGGCTGGCGCAATCGTCCTGTCCGGTTATTTCGGACTGAATCCTCCGGGCTTCGCCGCTCAGGTGGTGGCCTTGGCCTTTGGTCTGGCCGCCTCGTCCATCTTCCCGGCGCTGATGCTGGGCATCTTCTTCAAGCGGATCAACAAGGCGGGCGCCATCGCCGGAATGCTCTCCGGCATCGGCGTGACCTTGGTCTACATCTTCTGGTTCAAGGGCTGGTTCTTCATGCCCGGCACCGAGATGGCCAAAGATGTGGCCGACAACTGGCTCTTCGGCATCTCGCCCGAAGCCTTCGGCCCCATCGGCGCATTGGTGAATTTCATTGTCGCCTACGCGGTCTCCAGCATCACGCCGCCGCCGCCGGAGCACATCCAGCATCTGGTGGAGGACATCCGCGTGCCTGGCACGGTGAAGAGAAAGTAGCAGGCAGCCGCCCGGTTCGCTCCGGGCGGTCGTTTTTGTTGTTCCAGTGGCCTTGCTGCTGGAGTGTGCAGGCTTCTTGCTTGCAGTGCCTTGGAGGTCTTGGGGAAAAAATTTTCCGCCACGGTTCCGCCCTTCTTTTTCCTTGACAAATACAGGGTATGCGTTTAAGTTCCCTTACTGAAAAACAGCAATTGAGCAGGCGGCCCGGCCTCCTCTGAGATGACCGCCGCGCCCCTGTCGCAGCTTACAGCAGTCACTGTTCTGATTTTTTTTATTTAATCTCATTCCCATTAGAGGAGGTACACCCGATGGCAAAGCACGCTACGCCGTTGCTGGACGAACTGGAGAAAGGCCCGTGGCCGAGTTTCGTCACCGACATGAAGCGGCAGGCAGAAACCCACCCGGAATGCTGGGACATCCTCGGCCAGCTGGAGCTGTCCTACAAGGACAAAATCACCCACTGGAAGCACGGCGGCATCGTCGGCGTGTTCGGCTACGGCGGCGGCATCGTTGGCCGCTATTCGGATGTGCCGCACCTCTTCCCCGGCGTTGAGCACTTCCACACCGTCCGCATCGCCCAGCCTTCCGGTCTGTACTACTCGACCAAGAACCTGCGCGCCCTGATGGATTTGTGGGACAAGTACGGTTCCGGCATGACCAACATGCACGGCTCCACCGGCGACATGATTTTCCTGGGCACCCGCACTGAAAATCTGGAGCCGCTGTTCTGGGATCTGACCCACAATCTGGAGCAGGATCTGGGCGGCTCCGGCTCCAACCTGCGCACCCCGTCCTGCTGCCTGGGCGAGTCGCGCTGCGAGTGGGCCTGCTACGACACGCAGGACATCTGCCATCACCTGACCATGCACTATCAGGACGAGATCCATCGTCCGGCCTTCCCCTATAAGTTCAAGTTCAAATTCTCCGGCTGCCCGAACGACTGCGTGGCCTCCATCGCCCGTTCCGACTTCGCTGTCATCGGCACTTGGAAGGACGACATCCGCATTGATCAGGCGGCAGTGAAGGAGTACATCGCGGGCAACTACCCGGCCAACGCTGGTGCGCATGCAGGCCGTGACTGGGGCAAGTTCGACATCAAAAAAGAGGTGATCGACCTCTGTCCGACTAGCTGCATGTGGATGGAAGACGGCGAGCTGAAGATTGACAACGCCGAGTGCACCCGCTGCATGCACTGCATCAACGTCATGCCCCGCGCCCTGAAACCGGGCAAGGAGAAGGGCGCGACCATCTGCATCGGCGCGAAGGCCCCGATTCTCGACGGCGCCCAGTTCGCGACCATGGTCATCCCCTTCATCGAGGTCTCCAAAGAGAACGAGTACGAGAACGTCATTGAGGTGATCGAGAATGTCTGGGATTGGTGGATGGAGGCGGGCAAGAACCGCGAGCGCGTTGGCGAGACCATGCAGCGCATCGGTCTGCCGACCTTCCTCCGCGTGATGAAGGTGAATGCCATGCCGCAGCATGTCAAAGAGCCGCGCTCCAACCCCTACGTCTTCTGGAAAGAGGAAGAGGTTGAGGGCGGCTGGGAACGCGATGTGGTTGAGTTCCGCCGCAAGCACAACTCCTGATGACCGCTGTTTTGTCCTGAATTCTGAACTATTTTCATATATAAGGAGAGTCTGCAATGGGTTACGATCCAAATAATCCGATGGAAGGCCGGATCACCGACCTTGGGCCGCGCCACTACAGCGAGATGCTGCCGCCGGTCATCGCGGCCAACAAAGGCAAGTGGGACTACCATGAAATTCTCGCTCCGGGCGTGCTGGTGCATGTGGCCGAGAGCGGCGACAAGTGTTACACCGTCCGCGTCGGCTCCGCCCGTCTGATCTCCATCGAGCAGATCCGCGAGCTGTGCGACATCGCCGACAAGTACTGCGATGGCTACCTGCGCTTCACCACCCGCAACAACGTGGAGTTCATGACAGACTCCAAAGAGAAATGCGACGCGCTGATCGCCTTCCTCAAGAGCCAGGGCACCCGCTTCCCGATCGGTGGCACCGGCGCGTCCATCACCAACATCGTTCACACCCAAGGCTGGATTCACTGCCACACCCCGGCCACCGACGCTTCCGGCCCGGTCAAGGCGGTGATGGATGATCTGTTCGAGTATTTCGGTTCCATGACCCTGCCTGCGCAGGTGCGCATCGCTTTGGCCTGCTGCCTGAACATGTGCGGCGCGGTGCATGCGTCGGACATCGCCATCCTCGGCATTCACCGCAAGCCGCCGATGATTGATCATGGCCGCATAACCGGTGTCTGCGAGATTCCGCTGGCCATCTCCGCCTGCCCGCTGGGCGCGATTAAGCCTGCTAAGGCGCAGGTGGACGGCAAGGAAGTAAAGTCGGTGCAGGTTAACGCCGAGCGCTGCATGTTCTGCGGCAACTGCTACACCATGTGTCCGGCCATGCCGCTGGCTGACCCGGACGGCGACGGCATCGCCATCCTCGTCGGCGGTAAGGTCTCCAACTCCAAGTCCATGCCGAAGTTCTCCAAGCTGGTCGTGCCCTTCCTGCCGAACACCCCGCCGCGCTGGCCGGAGACTGTGCAGGTGATCCGCAAGATCGTCGAGGTTTACGCCAAGGATGCGCGCAAGTACGAGCGCATCGGCGAGTGGGCGGAGCGCATCGGCTGGGAGAAGTTCTTTGAGAAGTGCGACATTCCGTTCACCGACAAGTCCATTGACGACTACCGGCTGGCCTATGACACGTGGCGGACCAGCACCCAGTTCAAGTTCACCAGTGCCACCGCCGCTTACACCAGCAAGTAAGCCGCCGCGCGCGCCCGGTCAGATTTTCTGGCCGGGCGTTCTCCTGACAAAAACTCTGCCGACAGGGAACTATCATGGCAATGAGTGTTGAAGAAGTTGAGGCCGCGATTATTGAGAAGGCGACCAAGTCGCCGAAGCCGCAGCTGTACATCAAAGATTTCTACGAGTGCGATACGGAGCGCGGCCCGCGTGACATCAAAAATATTGCCAACGGTCTGGTGAAAAAAGGCAAGTTGATGTTCTGGTCGTCCGGCTCCACGACCATGTACGCGATTCCTGAGCGGATTAAAAATGAAGAGAACGCCGAAGGCGTGAACTGAGTTTTTTTCGTCAAGCGCAGGAAAAGAAGGCAGGGGCCGCAAGGTCTCTGCTTTTTTACATTTTTACTGACATTCATCCTCCTCTTTATTATGCCCCTGAGTGTTGAAGAAGTTGAGGCAGCAATACTTGAAAAGGCTGCAAAATGGCATAAGCCGCAGCTTTACCTGATGAATTTTTACGAATGCGATCCTGATCGTTCGCGGCGTGATATTAAAAAAATTGCTGATGGGCTGGTGAAAAAAAAGAGGCTGATGTTTTGGTGTACTGGCGGGTCAATCATGTATGTGATTCCTGAGCGGCTTGAAGGAGAAAAATAGCATTGAATTTTTGTTGCAGTTTTCGGTATGAGAAGTAATCTATGGCGCGAAAAAAACGCCGTGTTTTGATGCTTGCCGCCATTCAGCGGCGGAAACTTTTAATTCAGCAGACGAGGAGCAATCATGGCGGCAAAATGCAAACCATGTGACGGCAAGGGAATGGTTGATTGTCCAAAGTGCAAAGGAAAGGGCGAATACCGTCCTTATCCGTTTGCCACTCCGAAGAAATGCGAGAACTGCGGCGGCACAGGAATATTTAAATGCCCTGTGTGCAAGGGAAAGGGAACGGTTTAAATCGTAAGCGATTATGAGTGCAAGAGGAGAAATATATGGCTGGGTGGATTGTACTTATTCTTGCAATCGTTATAATCGGTTTATTGATAGGGGTTATTGGTGTATTGTTGCAAGCAGCATGGGTTACTTGGCCTGCTTGGGCGACTGCTGGCGCAGTGATGGTTACCATTTTACAGCTACATCAATTTCGCAAAAATGAACGCAGAGATTTGTATATTCTAAAGAATATTAAGGCTAGATTCAGCGGAGGCGCATTAAGCTGGTCAATAACTGACAATAATGTAGCGTCATACACAAATTCTGAACATTCAAATATAGCGATCATTATTCCTACGGCAGGATGGACTGTAGCCATTCTCATGCTGAACCTCCTGAAGGACAAAATGTCATTTTCAGGTATGATTTTTTGGTTTGGGGATAATAAAAGCATAGTTCATCCTGATACCGGTTCTTTTGTGGGTTTGATTGCTTCTGTGGCTATTGTCGCAGCAATTGCTTTTTTTCTGCATCCCAAAAAGACTTCGGAAACTTTGCTTAAGGAAAGAGTAAATGAGCTAATCAGCCGAATCAACACCTCTTTGGAAAGAACGCATGAACTTGATTCGCTTGAATCTTCAATCAAGGCGATCAATGCCAAACTGAACATCTCGTTTCCTGCTGACTTTAAAACAGAAATTCAGAAGTTCGTTGATAGCAACACACAGACATTACTTAGAGATGTCACGCCGCTGAACGATAAAATTGCGGATATTATCCGCAGAGCAAAAGAAGACTTGGTGCAACTCGAAAAGGCGAGTGACCTGTACAGTCTTGCGAAAAATTTTTACACCAAAACAGTCCGGGACGTGACCAGAATCGGCAGTCCAGCCTTGTTGACACAATTAGATGCTCTCCATGTGTATCTGAACTCTGAAAACCTGAAAATGCTCCTTCAAAATAAGGATTGGAGCAATTTTCATGATGCAGTGAATGCCATCCTTGAAGAGCTGATGGTAATCAAGGAAGCAGCGGCTAACTATAACGATTGGGAGAGTCAGCAAGAAGAAGAAACATTTGAACCGACAGAAAACGAAGAAGAAAAATCCTGCCACATCTTAGGTGTTCCTCTCAACGCAACTGCCGATCAAATCAAGAAAGTATATAAAAAACTTTCTGCAATCTATCATCCTGACTGCAACATTGTCAACGACGACACCAGGATGAAAGAAATCAACTGGGCCTACGAGGTCCTCATGAAACTGCGCAAGTGAACAGGAAAAGGCGATGAGCGATCAGAAAAAATCCGTTGTCTCTTCAGGAAAGAAGAATATTGCGGCTCAGTTTGGGCAAAAAGATTGGGTTAAAAAACTTGAGGCCGCTTCAGGAAAACCGATAGTTCCTGCCAAACCATCTTTTGGCGGCACTGTGTATCTTGTCATTGATTGTTCATCCAGCATGGACTATGACAAAATGAATCAGGCAAAGCGAGGAGCTTCTGGCTTTGCCAATGAATCGCAGCGAAAAGGCTATTCTGTCGGCCTGATTCAGTTTTCCTCTTATGCTGAACACATCTCCGAACCACAGAGAGAGCTTGGTAGTCTAAACGCCGCTGTTGAACGCATGAATTCCGGCGGTTCAACCAATATGGCTGCCGCACTAAATTTGGCAGCAGAGAAATTTACCGATCGTCCCGGCGAAAAAATTATCTGCCTTGTGACAGATGGTATGCCTGACAGCAGGGAAGCTGCGCTTGCTGCGGCAAATAAGGCCAAACAGGCGCAGATTGACATCATGACCATCGGCACTGATGATGCCGACAGGCAGTTTCTTGAGGAAATTGCCACGAGAAAAGAGCTTTCCGCAAAGGTTGCCAGAGAGCAGCTTGCCCAGAGCATGGTGTCTATGGCGAAGCTGCTGCCATAAATAATGCCGATCATATTCAAAATAGGCCGCTATGAGCTGAACGAGCTGAAAAAAATCATTCAAGAACATAAGACAGAACTGCTGGAGGCATGGCATGAGCATCTCGGTTGAGCGGCAATCAAAACAGCGGCAAGGCAAATTTCGGAAAGCATACCGACCAACATCCGCCCTTGCCAAAGAAGTCAGCTTTGATGCGGATATGATGCACGTTGCTCTGACTGACGGGCGGATCATCAGCGTGCCGATCATCTGGTTTCCGCTGCTCCATCAAGCCGAGCCTGAGCAGCGCAGGCATTATGAAATAGGCGGAGGCGGCCTCAGTCTGCATTGGCCGGAGATTGACGAAGATATTTCCGTTGCCGGGCTGATGGCAGGCGTGGATTGGGAAGCGGCATGATTTCAGCAACCTTCACGAGGAGACAAACATGAACTGGCAGGAAATCTGCGCTGATCCGTGTTTGCATGATTTGCCGTATAGAATTGAACTCAACGAACGGGGACAAATTCTGATGAGTCCAGTCCGCCTATATCATTCCGCCTTTCAGGGGGAAATCATCCGATACTTAACCCAGCTCATAGACGGAGGAAAAGCCTTCCCTGAATTCGCCATCGCCACAGCAAAAGGCACCAAAGTTGCTGATGTGGTCTGGTGCTCTGATACGCTGTGGCAGCAGATCAAAAATCTGGCGGAAAGCTCCGTTGCCCCGGAAATATGCGTGGAAGTGCTGTCCGCAGCAAACACGGCGGAAGAAATGCTGGAAAAGAGAAGGCTATATTTCATGCGCGGCGCGGAAGAAGTCTGGATTTGCGATCAAGATGGAACGATGCAGTTTTTTGCCGCCGCAGGAGAAATCGCACATTCAAATCTTGTTCCTGCATTTCCTAAGCATATTGAATTGTAATCCCTCTGAAATATTTTGTCCTACCTCGTCCTTGCCCGCAAATCCCGGCCTCAGAATTTCGCCCAGGTTGTCGGGCAGCAGCACATCGTCCGCACACTCCAGAACGCCCTGCTGCGCAGCCGGGTGCCGCACGCCCTGATTTTCAGCGGAGTGCGCGGCACCGGCAAAACCACTTTGGCCCGGATCATGGCCAAAGCCCTCAACTGTGAAAGCGGCCAGCCGCCGGAGCCGTGCTGCGCCTGCCGCTCCTGCAAGGAAATCGCCGCAGGCAGCTCGGTTGACCTGCACGAGATTGATGGCGCGTCCAACCGGGGCATTCAGGAAATCCGCGAGCTGAAAGAGAACATCCGCTTCATGCCGGTGATGTCGCGCTTCAAGATCATCATCATTGACGAAGTGCACATGCTGACCACCGAGGCCTTCAACGCCCTGCTGAAAACGCTTGAGGAGCCGCCAGCTCACGTTTATTTCATGTTCGCCACCACCGAGCTGCACAAGGTGCCGGTGACGATCCTTTCCCGCTGCCAGCGTTATGAGCTGAAACGGGTGGCTAGTAAAGAGCTGGCCGCGCATTTCGCCCGTTTGGCGGAGAGCGAGGGCATCACGATGGAGCCAGCCGCCCTGAACATGGTGGTGCGGGCCGCTGGCGGCTCGGTGCGCGACGGTCTCAGCCTGCTTGACCAGCTCTTTTCGTATTGCGGCGAGCAGGTTACGGCTGCTGATGCCGCTGAGGTGCTGGGCACGGTTGGCAGCGAGGTGATTGCCGGAACTGCGAAAGCACTGCTGGCCCACGATCTCGCCGCAGCCTTGGAGCGGCTGGAGACCGTGACCCGTTCTGGCATGGATATTAAGCGGTTCATCAACGAGCTGCTGGCCTGGTTCCGCAGTCTCGTGGTTTGCTCGGTGAGCAAAGAGCCTGCCCAACTGCTTGATCTGCCTGCGGATGAGCTGGCGGCACTGCAAGAAACTGCCGCCAGCCATTCGCCACAGTCGCTTTTCCTGCTCTTCAATCTGCTGATGGACAGCTTGGAGAAAGCGGCGTGGTCGTCGCGGCCCCGCTTTGCTGTGGAGATGGCCTTCATCCGCGCGGTGCAGGCGGAAGATGTCGTGCCGGTGACGGAGCTGCTGGGCCGCTTGGATAGTATTTTGGCCGGAACGCCGCTGCCGCAGGCGGCAGTGCCGCAGCTCTCCGAGAAAAAAAAAACTGTAGCTGTTGAGAATAAGCAGCCTGAATCTGCGCCAACGCAGACAACAGCGGAATTGCCGGATGCGCCGCCTCTGCCGGAATCGCCGCCGCATCCGGCGGAGCAATTTCAGCCTGCGTCAAAAGCTGCGGCAGGAGAGCGGGACATCCGCAAGGACTGGCCGGAATTCATCAAATCGGTCAAAAAGCCGTGGATTGCTTCAGCCTTGGAGCGGGCCGCCTCGCCCAAACGGGAAAACGGCAAGCTGATCCTCAATTACCATGATTCAGCGGATTGCAGCATCCTGAAAATCAAGGAAACGCTGGCCGAGCTGACCGCGCTGGCTGCGGATTTTTTTCAAGAAAGCCTGCGCATTGTTTTCGATGAGCCAAAAGCCTGCGTCCTGCCGACGGAGTCTGGCGGCGCGGAGACGGTGCGCAAGGAGCGGCAGGGCTTGGCCAACGATCCGGTGGTGCTGATGGCGGCGGAGATTTTTCGAGGCCAAGTCAGTGAAATCCGCATCGGGCCGCAGTATAAAAAAACACTGGTAGCGGCTGAACATGCAGCCGACGAGGGCGACGAGGCGTAAACCCAACAAAGGAGAGCGATGATGAATTTGTCCGACATGATGAAGCAGGCCAAGGAGTTTCAGGAAAAGATCGGCGCGGTGCAGTCAGATCTGGCTTCCAAGAGCGTCACCGGTTCAGCAGGCGGCGGCATGGTCACTGCGAAAATGAACGGCAAGGGCGAGCTGATCGGCCTGACCATTGAAAAGGAGATCATCCGCCCGGAAGACGCGGAGATGCTGCAAGACCTGATCGTGGCCGCTGTGGCCGACGGAGCGCGCAAGGCCTCCGAGCTGGGCCGCAGCGAAATCTCCAGACTCACCGGCGGCCTGAAGATTCCTGGGCTTTAGTAAAGCTTGGTAATATTATTGGCGAAGCAATTACAGAGCCAAAGCAGTATACAATCTGAATACGCCCTTCGGCAGGCTCCTGAAGCCTTTCACGGAAAGGGTGCAGCACTTTTGCCCGACGATCATCACTTTTCATCATCATGGACAATCTCAACAACCTCCTCAAGCAGCGCCGGGAAAAGGCGCAGAGCCTCGCCGATGACGGCGTGAAGCTGTTCAGCAACGACTTCAAGCACCCGCAGCATATTGCTGACATTCTCCCGCAGGCCGAAGCCTTGGAGCCGGAGACGCACGCCCCGGAAGGCGTGTCCTGCCGCATCGCGGGCCGCGTCATGATACTGCGCAAGTTCGGCAAGGCGGCCTTCTTTCATTTGCAGGACGAGTCCTCCCGCATTCAGGTCTATGCCCGCCTGGATGTGCTCGGCGAAGAGCAGTTCAGCCACTTCAAGAAGTGGGACGCTGGCGACATTGTCGGCGTAGTAGGCAGGCCGTTCAAGACCAAGACCGGCGAGCCGTCCATCGAGGCCACCAAGCTGCATCTGATCTGCAAGTCGCTGCGGCCGCTGCCGGAGAAGTTTCACGGCCTGACCGACGTGGAGACGCGCTACCGCCAGCGTTACGTTGACCTGATCGTCAACCCGGAGGTGCGCAGCACCTTCCGCAAGCGCATGGAGATCATCCGCCTGATCCGCGCCTTCCTCAGCAATCGTGGCTTCCTGGAAGTGGAAACGCCGATGCTGCATCCTATCCCTGGTGGCGCGGCGGCCAAGCCCTTTGTCACCCACCACAACGCGCTGGACATGGAGCTGTACCTGCGCATCGCCCCGGAGCTGTACCTGAAGCGGCTGCTGGTGGGCGGCTTCGAGCGCGTCTTTGAGATCAACCGCAACTTCCGCAACGAGGGCTTGTCCACCCGGCACAACCCGGAGTTCACCATGCTGGAGTTCTATCAGGCCTACGCCACCTACGAGGACATGATGGACTGCACCGAGGAGATGATTTCCTCCATCTGCCAGCAGGTCAACGGCTCGATGCAGATCACGTATCAGGGCACGCCGATCAACCTGGCTCCGCCGTGGCGGCGCATGACCATGACTGAGGCCCTGAGCGAAGTGGCGGGCTTGGATGCGGCAGTGGTGGCTGATGACGTGGCGGTGATGGAGCTGGCCAAGAAGTACAAGGTGGAGTTGCAGCCGGATTCCGGGCCGGGCAAGGCGCGCACTGGCCTCTTCGAGCTGCTGGTGGAGGAGAAGCTGATCAACCCGACCTTCATCACCTCCTATCCGGCGGAGATATCGCCGCTGGCCCGCCGTAACGAGGCAGACCCCAGCATCACCGACCGCTTCGAGCTGTTCATCACCGGCAGGGAGATCGCCAACTCCTTCTCCGAGCTGAACGACCCGATTGATCAGCGTGAACGCTTCGTCAAGCAGATCGAGGAGCGCGGCGAGGACGAGGAGATACACCCGGAGATGGACGAGGACTTTGTCCGCGCCTTGGAGTACGGGATGCCCTCAGCCGCTGGCGAAGGCATCGGCATAGACCGGCTGGTGATGCTGCTGACAGATTCGCCGTCTATCCGGGATGTGATACTCTTCCCGCATTTGAAGGCGGAAGGGAGGTAGGTTGTATAACACCTACGTTTGCAGTAAAATAACGCCAGTCAGCCCTTTGTCTATCCTACAGAGATGCGGGATAGACAATAGGGTATAAAAAATATCTTGTTAAAGATAAAGGAAAACTATCATGTACTATAGGATAGCATTTGCACTACTGGTATGGACTCTCCTTCCTTTAAGAATTTATGGACAGGACGCTTCTGGAACTCATGTGACAGAAGCAGAATCGGTACAATCTGCTACAGCAGAAAAGGCATTAACTTACAGAGTAATCGAGCCTAAATTTACACCAGAATATTTACTGCAAAAAGAAATATCTCGACTGAACTCCTTAGTTAAGGCTCAGGATGAAAAAATAGACCTCCTTAATGAGAAAATCAAGGTGCTGGAAGATAAACTGAAGGAGGTTAAGAAGTGACACTCGAAGAAGTTAATCAACGCCTTCAGCAAGCTGATGCGCAGATTAACTCCCTTTCTGTATCTACAACCAGCAAATACAATGATACAGGGGCATCATGGTGGTCCGCAACCAACGCCATGACGATGAGCAGCATCGTTTTGCTATTTGGTTTGTTGGTTATTTTTCTCGCAACATATTTGATTCGCTCAGGCAAGAATACTGAGGCGGTTCTCAGAATCTTTGGCACGATACTTATCGTAGTGATGGCTGTGTTTCTCGTCGTGGCTGGATATACCGATACTCAGATTGCGCCTGTAATGGGTCTGCTCGGCACTATCGCTGGTTATCTTTTAGGTAAGGAAACAAAGGACACGTAACTCACAGGATTCACTCCCTCTGCCGCCGCCCAGCTCAACCGCGCTTGCGGCTCAAACTGGATCGTGCTTGTGACTTGAACTCACAAGCACGATCCAGTTTCTTTACCTTGGCCGCCTGCAAAACATGCCGCAGCACATGGCCGTCTGACACTCATGCACATGAGTCTCTCAGCATCATGAGCATGAAGCTGTTGCGCTCATGCTCATGCCTGGCCAACATGTTTTCCTGTTGACAGAAAACGCCCTGCGCCGTTACGATGCCTCATCTGGCACGTTCCAAGCCTGCGTCCGAAGATATGGACGCAGAGACCGGCATTGGTTATGCTGCTGACCGATTCGCCTTCGATCAGTGATGTGATATTCTTACGGCATTTAAAGGCTGAGGGTACGAAGGTGCTATTTACCCTGCGATAATTGCAGGGTAGACATTGCGGAGCATCTTTTTCCATTTATGATTAAATTAATCTGTGTCGTTGTAATTGCTATTCTTTCAGTTTCAACAGCAATGGCTCAAGTTTATGGACTTGAAGAATTGACTGAAAATGCTGACAAGAATGTTGCTTCAATAAATCTTCAAATTTTCATGCAAAATGCTGTCAAGCGTGATCTGCAAGATTGCAGCTCTGAGCTTCATTTGACTAAAAGACAGCGAAATATGTATTTTTCATCTGTCACAATTCCTCTTGATACGCATAACAGACGGTCATTTTTAGTTTTTCCGAGCCGGGACTGCGGCGCATTTTTTGGTGCCCATGCTGTGGCATATTGGATTGTATCAGAGGATACCTCAAATAAATACAGGATGCTATATAAAGGAATGAGCGATTTTGTTGAGATTATGCAAACATCGAGTTACAGGAAAAAGTGCCTGCGATCTTTTTACGGTGTAACATACATTATTCTGAAATTTGACGGCAAAAAATATAAGAGAGCGGGGCATGGTAACGGTCTCTGGGAATGAAAATGCGGTACTGAAAATATGAACAGAAACATCAGATCATACGGCTTGGCTGCCGTCATAGCGGTATTGTGCCTCTTGTTTGCCACGAACGCGCTCGCTGACATGGGGCTTCCCATGCTGGCAGTTGTATGGCCTCTTTCGTGGTTCGCATTCATCCCCATTGTAGGCGCAGAGACGGTCATTGCCCGGCGTATTGCGTCGCTATCTTGGCAGCAGTCTCTTGTTGCATCCATTTGTGCAAATATTGGGTCAACGCTCATAGGCATTCCTGTCACATGGATTGTGCTGGTTCTCTTTGATGCGCTTGCGACAGATGGCGGAATGATTGGCGATTTCAATCAATTGTCGGGAAAAATTTTGGCGGTGACGATGAAGGAAGCATGGCTTATGCCAATTGAGGAAGATATGTATTGGATGATTCCGTCATCTATTCTTTTTATGTTGCCTTTCTTTGGCATTGCTTCTGTATTTATTGAACGTTTTATCTTCATAAAAATCATTAAGTGCGACAAATCCACGGCGATAAAGTGGAGCTGGCTGGCTAATTTGGCGACCTATGGAACAGCCATGCTGTGCGTGGCCTTTTGGCTGGCGTTCGAGTTAAGCTGCTCGCAGGCACACGCGCAACTCAGCATTCAGCAATCCCATATAGACGGCAACGTGCCGATCGCCAGTGAATTCCGGCCCTTGCTCGAACGCGACTTGTTGGCCTATTTTCGGGCATCCAGCAGACCATCGGCCACTTCTGTCGAGTACAAGTTGTTGCGGGATGCCCCAACTCAATCTGGCCTTGCTTTCCCAAAGTACTACGCTTGGGTCAAGGTATCAGCGGATTCTAAAACACTCTGCGAAGGCGCTGCCCGCATGGCAGCAATCGAACGCACTCATTTTGAGATCACCCATTTCATCGCATCTCAGGACATCAAGGCTGCTCCTGATGCCGTTGGAAGAGTTTTCCCAGAGATTCTCGTGCCAGATGTGCTTACGCTTGCACGTGCTGCGAAGTGCAGCAAATAACTCTTTAATAGATTTTATGCTATGTTGCGATTGATCGGAAAAGTATTGACGTTCGCGGTGGCTGGCTTTCTTTACAGCGGTGAACTCAGATACCCGCTCGGAAGTTAACGCACTTTTTTGGACGAAAACGGAAGAAAAGGCAAAGAAAAACCCACCAACCAGTTAAGGTTGCGGGCTTTATTGAACTGCTATGGATGATGCTGGATGAAAAAATGTTGCCGAAGGTCGGATTCGTTCCGGCAACCAACAGGGTTTTGTATTTTATTGTTTTTACTGTATAATCTTTATTGCCTTCGGCACCAAGCATGTACCTGCGCTTTGTACCGTCCAATATAATACTAACCCAAGTTATGACCTGTAACTCTTGAAGAAACCATGCTTCCCCGCATGTGTTATATTTTTGCTGTCAGACATGAATATAAACACACACGGAGGAGGACATGGAACTCAAGATTGCAGCAT